>NZ_JBQCYC010000026.1:0-33881 GCF_052087705.1 Flaviflexus sp.
TCTAGCGCAATCAAGCGGGGCTGATAGGTAGCGTGTGGCTCGGCCACGCTATCGCAGACTGCCGAATGGGTGGGGCTATTCGCTTCGGGCCTGGCCTCGCTTGACACCTTCGAGCAGAAGGACGGAGACGTCCTTCACTTCGATTTCGGCGGCCTCGCCGCGGACTCCGTCATTCAACATAGTTGTGCAGAACGGACACGCTGTCGCAATGACTTCGGCACCGGTCGCCATGGCCTGCCTGGTCCGCATACCACTGACGGAGGTGCCGTTCTTATCTTCGAAGAAGGCATGGGCGCCACCGGCGCCACAGCACATGGCGCGCTCGTGGTTCAGTTCCATTTCCACGACGTCTTTGTCGCCCAAGAGTTCACGCGGTGCGTTGTAGACCTTGTTGTGGCGGCCCAGGAAGCACGGGTCGTGGTAGGTGATCTTCTTGCGGTCCTCTTCGGAGGGCGGCACCGGGGTGAGCTTGCCTTCGCGGACGAGCCGGTTGAGGAGCTGCGTGTGGTGAACGACCTCGTAGGTGCCACCCAGGTCCGGGTATTCCTTCGCGATCGTGTTGAAGCAGTGGGCGCAGGACACCACGATGCGCTTCGCGCCAACCTCGTTGAGGGTCTCGATGTTTTGGGCGGCCAACATTTGGAACAGGACCTCATTACCGGCACGCCTGGCGGGATCGCCGGTGCAGGATTCACCGTCGCCCAGGACCGCGAATGACACTCCAGCGGTGTGGAGGAGCTCGGCAACGGCCGCGGATGTTTTCTTTGCTCGATCGTCGTAGGCTCCGGCGCAGCCGACCCAGAACAGGTAGTCGACTTCGTCGGCGCTTTCCACATCGACGCCGACCTGGGGAACATCGAAGTCGAGCTTCTTGGCCCAGTCGAGGCGCTTGCGGGGGTTGAGGCCCCACGGGTTGCCTTTGTTCTCCATGCCGGTGAACATCTTGCCGAGCTCTGCCGGAAAGGTCGATTCCATGAGGGTCTGGTGCCGGCGCAGTCCAACAACGAGATCAAGGTGCTCGATGTCGACGGGGCACTGGTCAACGCATGCCCCGCACATCGTGCACGCCCAGAGAACGTCAGGGGTGACAACGTTCGGCATAAGTGGAGCATTGGGGCCCCGCTCGGGATCCGATCCGATTGCACCGGATTCCATGAGGGCGCCCAGAACATCCCCGCTGTGTGCCTCTTCCATACTGACTGCGGCCTTTGCGAAGGGTGCGGAGGCAAAGGCATGGTCGCGCAGTGCGGTGACAAGGAGCTTGGGGGAGAGTGGCTTGGCCGAGTTCCAGGCGGGGCAGAGATCCTGGCAGCGTCCGCACTCGGTGCAGGTTGCCGTATCCAGCAGGCCCTTCCAGGAGATGTCGGAGATCGTTTCGATTCCGAGCCTCTCATCCCCTTCCATCTCCTCAATCATGTCGAGCCTCAGTGGCTTACCGTCGACAAGAAGATCGGGTAGGGGCCCGAGCGCCTTGGAGCCGTCAACGTTTGTCTTGGCGTAAACGTTGATGAGGGCAAGGAAGCGGTGCCAGGCAACACCCATGGAAGGAACGAGGCCGATCACGACGAGCCAGGACAGGGAGAGGACAAGCTTGATGATGGCGAGGATTGTGATGATCCAGCCGAGGGTGCCCTGCGAAAGACCGGTCAGCAGGCCACCGATCCAGGCTGTGGTGGGGAAATGTACGAGGGTCGCGTACTCGGCTCCGGCCAGGTAGGCGTATTCGGCCCCACGGATCAGGAGAACGCAAACGACGACGCCGACGATTGTGAACTCGACGTAGCGGGCCTGCCAGTTGATCGACCCGTAGAAACGGGAGGTTCTCGGGAACTCGTCGCCGCTTTCAAGTGTTTCACCGGAATTCTTAGCCCTGCCCGTGCGGGTACGTACCCAGGTGAGATAGAGCCCGCCGATAAGCCCTGCCCATGCGAATATTTCGATCAGCCATTCCCACGGTGCCCAGTGCCCGATGATGGGGAAAGCCCAGGCAGGGTCTGCGAGCTGGTTAAAGGCTGTGACCAGTGTGAAGAAGAGCACGGGAAACGAGATCATGACGCACCAGTGCGCGACTCGAATCCATGGGCGGTTCTTAAAAGCGCTGTGTGACAGTGTCTCCTTCATCGTCATCCACAGGCGCGGACCGACCGGCGTGAGACGACCGGGGGCAACCGTCCCCATCCGCGCTACCGTCACGATCTGCCACAATCCCCGCAGGAAGATCCCGGCGCACGCGAGGGTGATCAAACCGGCAATGATGAGTGACCAGGTGGGTAACACAGCGGCCTTTCTGGAGGAAAACTGTCTTATCTCAAAATAGCCTGTTCCGTTCCGTAAATTAAACAACTTGCGAACAAGGATAGGGAACCCATAGTGCCGTCCGTTAAAGTGGGGTGGGGACTACTAGGGAGTGTGAATGGTTCAGATATTCATTGCATTTATGGTGGTTGCTCTGGCAATGCCAGTCGTAATGAAGTGGCTGGGCCGTGAAGGATTCTTCGTAGCATCAATCGTTCCGCTCGTCGGATTGATCTGGACAATAGCGCAGGGGCCGAGGGTTTTGGCAGGCGACTATCCAGTTCAAACGGTGACGTGGGTTGCCGAACTTGGCCTCGCCGGAGACTTCCGGCTCGACACGCTGTCGTGGATCATGTCGCTACTTGTGAACGGCGTTGGCGCACTCGTTCTGATCTATTCGGCTCGATATTTCTCCCGAAAAGCCAGTGGCCTCGGTAGATTCGCGGGCTTCTTCGTCGCGTTTGCCGGAGCGATGTTTGGGCTTGTCACGACGGATAACACTCTCATCATGTACATCATGTGGGAGCTAACAACGGTCTTTTCCTTCCTCCTTATCGGCCACTATCGGGGTCGCAGAGCGTCCCGCCGTGCCGCCATGGAAGCGATTATTGTGACGACCGCGGGTGGCCTCGCCATGCTTGGCGGCATCATCCTTCTTGGTGAACTCCCCGGTGGTTCCTACTCCTTGACGGAACTTGTCCAGGCCGGTGCGGATGGCACGCTCCTCGAGGGAGCCAGGGCAAGTGTGGGAACCGGTTACGTAGCAACCGCCGTTGTTCTCGTTCTTCTCGGTGCTCTTTCGAAGTCCGCAATCTTCCCGTTCCACTTCTGGTTGCCGGCTGCCATGGCAGCCCCGACGCCGACCTCGGCATATCTCCACGCGGCTGCGATGGTGAAGGCTGGCGTGTACCTCGTTGCCCGTATGGCACCGGGCTTTGCCGATCAGACGGTGTGGATGTGGGTGATTCTTCCCGCGGGCCTTTTCACGATGATCATCAGCGGTTATCGGGCGCTCCGCCAGAACGACACGAAGCTAATTCTCGCCTACGGAACCGTGTCCCAGCTGGGTTTCATGATGGTGCTCGTCGGATACGGAACGGCGGAGATGGCGTTAGCCGGCCTGGCCGTCCTCACCGCCCACGCGCTCTTCAAGTCCTGCCTCTTCCTCTGCGTCGGCATTGTCGACATGTCGACCGGCACCCGCGACCTGCGGGAACTGTCCGGTGTTGGAAGGCGGCGCCCCTTCCTTGCGGTTGCCGCGGGCATAGCAGTGCTTTCCATGGCGGGAATCCCGCCCTTCGCCGGCTATGTCGGTAAGGAAGCTGCCCTCCATGCGCTCACGCACGGCTCCACACAGGACATGGTGGTTGCCTGGGTGATCGTTGTGGGCTCTGTTCTTACTCTCGCTTACGGCCTGCGTTTTTGGTGGGGTTGCTTCTGGGACAAGCCGGGTGTGGAGCCGATCGAGCTGAAGAACAAATCGCGGATTATTCTCACGCCCCCGGTTCTCCTCGCCATTGCTTCCCTGGCTCTCGGTCTCGTTCCGTCCTGGTGGGAAGGTCTTCTCAAGGGCCATGCAAACCTCAATCCTGGCGAGCCCGGTCACCTGACCCTCTGGGCAGGGTTTGGCCTTCCGGTGATCATGACCGGTCTCATCATTGCCGGTGGCATCATCCTCTTTGTTATCCGCAAGCCCTTCGAACGGTTCCAGCGAAGGGTTGCCGTTCCGTTCTCGGCCGAGGGTGGCTACCGGAGGACCATTGTTGGCCTCGAGAACCTTGCCGGTGACATCACGGGCCGCACCCAGTCCGGTTCCCAGCCCATGTACCTGACGATCACCCTGATTGTCATGGCGGCGGCGGGTTCAACGGCGCTGATTTTTGGCGGAACCAGTATCGCGGCCGACTATCGCTGGTATGACACGGTTGCTCAGGTACCCGTTGTCATTATTGCCAGCATTGCCGCGGTCCTCGCTGCCCGGGCACGCAGGCGTCTTAAGGCGGTTCTGCTGCTTAGCCTGTCGGGCTACTGCGTTGCTCTGATCTACGAGCTTCACGGCGCACCGGACCTTGCTCTCACCCAGGTGCTGGTTGAGACCATTACCCTTGTCGTGTTCGTTCTCGTACTGCGCCGCCTGCCTGCCTACTTCTCGAACCGGCCCATGGCGACCTCCCGCTGGTTCCGTGCCAGCCTCGGCGTTGTTGTTGGTGTCTGCGTTGCCGGGTTTGCGTTCTTCGCGGCAAATGCTCGCCAGCATCGCCCGATTTCCTCGGACTTTGCGAGCGAGGCCTACGACTTCGGTTACGGCCAGAACGTCGTCAACGTGACACTCGTTGATATTCGTGCCTGGGACACGATGGGCGAGATTTCCGTCCTCGTGGCCTGTGCTATTGGCGTGGCTTCCCTGCTCTTTATCCGTGACCGCAAGGCTCGGACAGATCCGCTCCGCAACATTGCTCGCCCCGGCATGCATGACCGGGTGTGGCGGGTGGAGGAAACTGATGATCACACGAAGGTGCTTGATGAGCAGAACCTCAAGTACGTGCAAGATCACCAGGTCCGCGAGCCGGGACGAAACAAGCTGTGGCTACCCGCAGCCAACACTCTGGCGGCGGCACGCCGCTCCGTGATCTTCGAGGTTGGTACGCGGCTGGTCTACCACACGATGCTCATCGGGTCCCTCTTCCTCCTGTTCTCGGGCCACAACCTGCCCGGTGGCGGCTTTGCTGGTGGCCTGCTTGCTGGCATTGCGCTCACCCTGCGTTATCTTGCGGGCGGGCGCTACGAGCTCGGTGCCGCTATCCCGATGCATCCGGGAGTCCTCATGGGTGGTGGCCTCATGGTGGCAACCACGGCGGCGCTGTTCCCGATCCTCCTTGGCGGGTCGGCACTGCAGACCGCCGCCTTCGAGTTCACGCTCCCCGTCTTCGGGGACGTCAAGTTTGCAACCGCCATGGTGTTCGACGTTGGTGTCTATCTCGTGGTTGTTGGCCTGGTTCTTGAGATCCTGCGTTCGATGGGAGCGGAAATTGACCGCCACGGAGAAATTGAAGGCCTGGATGATGATGGCATGAGCGTTCCGACGCCACAGTCTGACCGACGAAAGGAAGCCGTGACGAAGAGAGATGCGATGGAGGGGCTGAAATGATCGATACCTCCCCATCCCTGATCCTCGTTGCCCTGTGCGCAGTTCTTATGGCAGTGGGCGTCTACCTCATCCTGGAACGCTCCCTGTCCCGTATCATCCTTGGCTTCTCAAGCCTCTCGAACGGAGTGAATATCGGATTCCTCATCGCCGGTGGCAGGGCAGGCGCCCCGCCGATCGTGGGCCAGTCGGAACCGAGCGAAATGTCGGATCCGCTCACACAGGCGATGATCCTGACCGCAATCGTTATCACGATGGGAACAACGGCCTTCATGCTGTCCCTTGCCTACCGCTCGTGGCAGCTCGACGGTAACGACGAGGTCCAGGACGACATTGAGGACCGCAGGCTGGCAGTCATGGCGGAGCGCGATGAGCGCCTCGTCCGTGACGAGCAGTCAGCAACAGATGATGATGCGGCCGAGGTCCATGACGAAACCGAAGTGGATTCGGACGATCGCACCGTTGTTGGAGGTGAGCAGGTATGAACTGGCTCGTAGCTATCCCCGTTGTCCTGCCTCTCCTCGGCGCAGGTATTACCCTTGCCTTCTCGAACTTCCGTCGCGTCCAGTGGCTCATTTCGGTTTCGATTCTGACGATCTCGCTGGCCGTTGCGTTCGCCCTTGTCATCGCCGTTAACGACGGCCCGCTCGTCTTTGATGTTGGTGAATGGGCAGCCCCCGTTGGCATTACGCTTGTCGCTGACCGTTTGTCGACACTGATGTTGCTCGTGTCGATCGCGGTTACTCTTGCGGTCCTGATCTACTCCCTTGCACAGGGTGTTGAGGACGGCGAAGAAGCAGCCCCAACCGCGGTCTATCACCCGGCCTACTTGATTCTGTCCGCGGGCGTTTCAAACGCCTTCTTGACGGGTGACCTCTTCAATCTGTTCGTTGGCTTCGAGATCCTCCTCGCGGCCTCCTTCGTGCTGATCACGATGGGTGGCACGAGGGCACGAATCCGGTCGGGAACCGTGTACGTTGTCGTGTCGATGCTGTCGTCGATCATCTTCCTCGTTGGCATTTTCATGACCTATGCGGCAACGGGAACGCTGAACTTTGCTCAGCTCGCGATCCGCCTCCAGGAAATCGACCCGGGGGTGAGCCTTGCCCTGCAGGCCATGCTTCTTGTGGCCTTCGGTATTAAGGCGGCTATCTTCCCACTGTCGGCCTGGTTGCCGGACTCCTACCCGATTGCTCCCGCTCCCGTCACCGCGGTCTTCGCGGGCCTGCTGACGAAGGTCGGCGTCTATGCGATTATCCGCACCCAGGTGCTGCTCTTCCCGCAGGGCAGGCTGGACGGGATACTTGCGGCCCTTGCAATCCTCACGATGGTTATCGGCATCATGGGTGCGGTGACCCAGCGAGACATTAAACGTATGCTTTCGTTTACGCTGGTCTCCCACATTGGCTACATGATCTGGGGTATCTCGATCTCGACCGAGGCCGGTCTTTCGGCAACGATCTACTACGTCGTCCACCACATTACTGTCCAGACAGCTCTGTTCCTTGTGGCTGGCTTGATTGAACGACACGGCGGGACAACGTCCCTGCAGAAGCTCGGTTCGCTCGCGAAATCCGCTCCCGTGATCGCCGCGCTTTATCTCATACCCGGATTGGCCCTGGCCGGTATTCCACCGATGACGGGCTTCCTGGGCAAGGTCGGGCTCATTTCAGCGTCAGCCCAGTCGGGGGAGACGATCGACTGGTGGCTTATCGGAGCCGGTCTCGTCACGTCTCTCCTCACGCTCTACGCGATCCTCAGAGCCTGGAACCTGGCCTTCTGGCAGGAGCCGGAAGAGGAGCTGGAACACAAGAAGATCCCGGCAGGCATGTACGGTGCGGCCGCTTCCCTGGTCATCATGTCCCTGGCCATTGCCGTGTTCGCCGGACCGATCTACGGCTACGCTGAAAGAGCGGCAACCGACCTGGAGCGGCGCGGCCCCTACATTGTGGCGGTCCTTCCCGACGGTAGCCGCGGGACGGGAACATCGGAGGACGAAACCGATGAAGAATCGGCAGATGACCTAGAAGAGCAAAGCATCAGCCCGGACGAGAAGGAGGGCCAGTGACAGAATCCAATGCGCGGATGCTGATCCGCAGAGCAACCTATCGTCCCGGGCGCTTCCCCCGCGCCACCGCAGGCATGATCATCTGGCTGACAATCGTCTGGGTGCTTCTCTGGGGTGACGTGACAACCGGCAACGTTGTTGCTGGCTTCCTCCTCGCCCTGGCACTGACGACAATTACACCGCTTCCGGCCGCAACGTTCGACGGTCGTTTCCGCCCTGTCGCACTGTTACGCCTCGGGGGTGTATTCCTTCTCGACGTCATCAAGGCCTCGATCCAGATCTCGTCGTATGCCTTGCGGGGCAAGCGGCCCCGCGGTGCCGTGATTCGTGTCCAGACCCGCGGCCACTCGGACGTGTTCCTCACGGCAACGGCAGGTTTCACGTCGCTGGTTCCCGGTTCGGTTGTCGTCGATGCTCACGCGGCGTCCGGCACCCTCTATATTCACGTCTTCGACATTGATATCGCCGGCGGTCTTGAAGCTGCCCACCAGGCGGTGCTGGACCAGGAGGAGCGGATCCTCCGGGCCTTTGCCTCCCACAACCAGCTCATCGATGCTGGGTTCGTGCCGGGCTCGAAGATGGGACAGCGGCTTCCGGTTCCCTACGCTCCCGCGGCAGGTGATGACAAATGACCATAGTTGCCTGGATCTGCGGAGGCCTGCTGTTCCTTGCTGGCCTCGGCGTCGTCATTCGTGTCTCCAAGGGACCGACGATGCTGGACCGCATGGTGGCCGTCGACCTGTTCACCTCAACAATCGTCTGTGCGATTGCCGTGATCTCGGCGCTCACGCGCCGTACCGACCTCATCCCCGTCCTCGTCGTTCTCGCGATCGTCGGCTTCATTGGGTCGACCACGATCTCACGCTTCCTCGCACACGAGCCGACCGCCGACAAGCGGATCCTCACGAAGGAAGAGGTTGCGAAGATCCTTGAGGAGGAGAGGATTCGTGAAGACGACGATGACGAAGAGGTCCACAACCCCGACGTAGATGATGATGTGGAAGGGGAAGTGAAGGAGGAACAGGATGCTTGACACTGTCTACAACGTGATCGGCGGAGCGTTCCTGATAAGCGGATCGTCGCTCGTCCTTATTGCGGCAATCGCGCTCCTCAGATTCCCGGACCTGCTCTCCCGGCAGCACGCGGCCACGAAGCCCCAGGTGTTTGGACTGATCTTGGTCATGTGCGGCATGGCATTGATCGTTCGTGACGTGTCGCTGGC
Source organism: Flaviflexus sp. (assembly GCF_052087705.1). Classification (NCBI taxonomy): domain Bacteria; kingdom Bacillati; phylum Actinomycetota; class Actinomycetes; order Actinomycetales; family Actinomycetaceae; genus Flaviflexus; species Flaviflexus sp. The sequence continues at coordinate 8,731 of NZ_JBQCYC010000026.1, forward strand.
CTGGACGGCGCTCCTTGTTGTCGCCTTCCAGCTCATTACATCCCCGATTTCTGCCCACATGATTGGCCGTGCAGGATATCGTACGGGTGGTATCGTTCCTGAAGACCTAGTCGTCGACGAACTCGGTGACGACCTCGACTCAACCCGTGTTGACCACGTCGGCCCGGGCCGTACAAAATCCAAATAGCAAAACTATCCAAATAACAAAACTATCCAAGTAGTAAAACTCCGAAAGGATGAGGCATGGATATTGGTTGGAAGATCGTCAGCACGGTAGGCGGCCTTGCCGCTGGCTTCCTGGCAAAGCAGGTAGTAGAGCAGGGCTGGAAGTTCGCCACGGGCCACAACGCCCCCGATGAGGATGACTTCGAGTCCAACCTGGTCGAAATCGTTGTGTTCTCGGTTGTTGCCGGAGCAACCCGCACCGTTATCCACAACCTCGTCATGAGGAAGGCCAATCAGGTTTACGGCCGCGGAGCTAAGTCCGTCTCGGACTAGCAGATAACTGAATAGAGCTCCTCACAAGGGGCTTATATACCGGGCGGGATTTCCCGCCGGTGGCTTCCTTCCGTGTGCTGGACTACCATGGTGGGTACGACAGGGGAGCGCTACGGCGCTGAGAGTGCATTAAACGATGCAGACCCTCGAACTTGAACCGGGTAACACTGGCGGAAGAAGTCGGGAATCTCTCGGACCCCTGCCCATCGGGCAGGGGTCTTTCCCCTCCTTTACATGGAGGAAGTATGAAGAAGACATGTGCGAGCCTCGCGCTCGTTATGGTCCTTGCAGCGTGCGGAGCAGAAACTGAGAAAACCGAGACGGTCACGATCCTCACCCACGACTCGTTCGGAATCACTGAAGAGCAGATCGCGGTCTTTGAGGAAGAAACCGGATACGAACTCATCACGATCGCGCCGGGGGATGGCGGGGTGCTTGTGAACCAGCTGATCCTCAACAAGGACAATCCGCAGGCGGACGGGGTCTACGGCCTCGACACCTTTATCGTCGGCACGGTCCTGGAAGAAGACCTGCTTGACCCGTACACGTCCGGGAATCTGCCGGACTCGGCAACCGATCTCGTTGTAGACGAGTCCCTTACCCCAATCGACCAGGGAGAAGTCTGCATCAACGTTGACACCGCCTGGTTCGAAGAAAACGGGATAGCGGAGCCAGAGACCCTCGAGGACTTAAGGGAACCGCAGTATGCGGAACTGCTTGCCCTTATCGATCCGGTTAGTTCCTCCCCGGGCTTCGCATTCCTTGCGGCAACGGTGGCCGAGTATGGCGATGACTGGGAAGAATACTGGACCGACCTTTTCGCTGGTGGTGCGCGCATCGCAAGCGGCTGGTCGGATGCCTACTATGCGGACTTCTCCGGAGCGGACGGAAACGGTCCCTATCCGCTGGTGCTGTCCTACTCGTCAAGCCCGGCCGCGGCCCCAGATACGGACTACCTGCCAAGCACCTGTGTCCGACAGGTCGAATACGCAGGGGTGGTATCCAATGCCGCGAACCCCGAGGGTGCGCAGGCCTTTATCGACTTCATGCTGACCGAGGATGTTCAGGCCAGTATCCCGAACACCATGTACATGTACCCGGTTGACGATAGCGTTGCCCTGCCGGAGGAATGGCAGGAATCGGCAAGCCTGTCAGGCGACCCGATCGTTGTCGATCCCGGAACGATCGATAGAGGCGGCTGGCTGGAAGCCTTCACGGAGCTTCGTTGAGGCTTTGGAAAAGCGCGTGGAGCGCGGCCATCATCATCCCGGCCGCGTTCCTCGCCATCTTCTTCCTCTACCCCACAGCCACGATGCTGTGGAGAGGAATCTGGGACGGCGGGCTCGATCTAGGCGGAGTCGGCAATGTTCTGGCCGAGTCCCGCACCTGGAAGGTCGTGTGGCAAACCGTCCTCCAGGCCGCCCTTGGTACGGCGGGGGCAATCCTTCTCGGAGTCCCGAGCGCCTACATCCTGTACCGGGTGCGGTTCCCGTTCCAGAAAGTCGCACGAGCGGCCGCCACCATCCCGTTCGTTCTTCCCACGGTCGTTGTTGGCGTGGCCTTCCGCGCGCTCCTTGGCGGGGGCGGACCGCTCGAATTCCTCGGGCTTGATCAGACCGTCACCGCGGTCGTTATTGCACTCACCTACTTCAACTATGCGGTCGTTGTTCGCACCGTGGGCACCATGTGGCAAACCCTTGATCCGCGCTCCGCCCAGGCCGCCCGAACCCTCGGGGCCTCTCCCTCGCGGGCGTTTCTGACCGTCACCCTGCCGCAACTCGCGCCGGCAATCGCCTCCGCCGGTGCCATCGTCTTCCTATTCTGTTCCACCAGCTACGGACTGGTCCGAACCCTCGGATCCCCGGGGTATGGAACTCTTGAGACGGAGATATGGAGGGAGACAACCGCAATGCTGGACACGAGGGCGGCAGCGGTCCTGTCGATCCTCCAGGTCGTCATTGTCATCCTCACCCTCATCGTTTCCGAGAAGCTATCGTCGCGAACCGCGGGCAGACTCAACCTGCGTAGCCACCACGTTTCCCCGATTGGGAAGAGCGATGCTCCCGCGGCCGTGTTCACCGGCCTTGTCCTTGTCTTCCTCATTACCTCTCCCATCATTTCCCTCGTTGCTCGCTCCCTCACGGTGGATGGCGAGTGGAGCCTGAAGAACTACCGTCTGCTGGCAACGTCTGGGCAGGGCTTCTCGGGAGGATCCAGCGTCCTCGAAGCCATTGGCAACTCCCTGCGAATCGGTCTCGTCGCCACCCTGATCTCCCTCGCTATCGGCGTCCCCCTGGCGCTGGTTCTCTCCCGTCAAGTCAGAGGGCCGCTGCGGACCGGCCAGTCGTTCCTCTCCGGGACGATCCTCCTGCCGCTCGGGGTTAGTGCCGTCACGGTCGGTTTCGGCTTCTCCATAGCCCTCGACTCCCCACCGCTCGACCTGCGGAACTCCCCGCTTCTCATCCCCATAGCCCAGGCCGTTGTTGCTCTGCCGCTTGTCGTCCGCTCTCTCACCCCAACGCTGTCCTCCATCGCCCCCGGCAGAAGAGAAGCCGCCGCGACCCTCGGGGCCTCGCCGTGGCGAGTTCTCGCCACGATCGACGGCCCGTTCCTCGTGCGAGGAATCGGTGTCGCTATCGGTTTTGCGTACGCCACGTCGCTTGGCGAATTCGGAGCGACCTCGTTCCTGGCCCGGCCCGACACTCAAACGCTGCCGGTCATGATCGTCCGGTTGCTCGGTCGCCCGGGTGGCGACAACTATGGGATGGCGATGGCGGGGGCAGTCATCCTCGCCATTCTTGCCGCGGGAATCATGGCGGCCGCGGAGGCTGCCCGGAAGGACCCACAATGATTGAACTATCCTCGCTCACCGTCTCCTACGGAGAGACAGTTGCTGTTGACCGCGTGGACCTCACTGTCAAAACCGGTGAGATCATGGCACTGCTTGGCCCCTCGGGATGTGGAAAGTCATCGCTTCTCCGCGGAATCGTGGGCCTCGAGCCCTCCACCGGCGACATCCTTGTCGACGGGAAATCTGTACAGAATGTTCCCGTGCACCTGCGCCGTATCGGCATGGTCTTCCAGGAAGCCCAGCTCTTCACCCACCGGGACGTGGCCGGCAACATCGCATACGGCCTCAGGGGCCTGCCCAAAAAAGAGATCGCCGCCCGAGTCACCGAACTGCTTGCCCTGGTTGGCTTGGAAGGCATGGGCGAGCGGAGCGTCACGACCCTGTCCGGTGGTCAGGCCCAGCGGGTGGCGCTCGCACGTTCCCTTGCCCCGCGCCCGTCGGTGCTACTTCTCGACGAGCCGCTCTCGGCCCTTGACCGGGTGCTTCGGGAACGACTCTCCGGTGATCTCCGAGAAATCCTCAAGGCTGCCGAGGCCACCGCCGTTTATGTCACTCATGACCACGATGAGGCGTTTACCGTGGCCGACCGAGTCGGGATTATGGATTTCGGCAAACTCCTCCAGGTCGGAACCCCTGCGGAACTACTCGCCCGTCCCGCGGATTCCGCCGTCGCCGGGTTCTTGGGAAACATGCCGTTACTGGAGGGCAAGGTAACCGAGCGGTCAGGTGACCGCACCCGCCTCACACTCCCTAACGAAATCGAAATTCCCGGCACGGTTGACACCGACACGGTGAGGCTCAGAATCAAGCCGCTACCGTAGCGGTGCCACGATAGCCTCGAGAGAATACCTCTAGCCTCGGAATCGCCTTCAAGTGACTGGTGGAGCGTAGTTCAGAGGGCGTCGACAAGATCGAGGGCGAGGTCGGGGCGGTCGGTGAACAGGCCGTCAACACCCTGCTGGAGGAGACGCTTGAGGTGCTTCTCCTTGTTGATCGTCCACACCCGCACTCCCATACCCAGATCATGGCTCATGGAGATCAGGCGGTCGGAGAAACGCTTTGACTTCATGAGAACAATCCCGCCGGGCTTCCAACCAATGTGAACCCAGGAGCCCGCAACAGGATGGGCAGGAGGGTGAATGCCTGCCTTGGCGCAGGCCACGAGAATCGCCAACTCCTGCCATCCCAAACTTCTCTCCAGCTCGGGGCTCGTGAGTTCCCGGACGCGGTCCAGCCACGAATCCCACGAATGTGCGACACAGACGCGAGCTGCGCTCGCGGTTTGGTTGATGGAACGGGCGAGGGGGACGATCGAGTCCCCGTTCTTCAAGTCAATTGCCCACGGCATTTCCGGAAACGCATCGAGCAACTCGGTGATTGTGGGGATTTTGCCGGTTTGACCGCACGGGCCAAAGACGGTGGCCTTCCTCAGTTCGTCGAGGGTGTAGGCCCGGATCGGACCCTTGAGATCGGTGACCCGGTCCAGGGTTTCATCGTGGAACGCCATGGCAATGCCGTCAGCGGACAGCTGGACATCGGTTTCCAACATGTGCGCACCCATGGCAACAGCCTGAGCAAAAGCTTCTAGGGTGTTTTCGGGTGCGAGATCTGCACCGCCGCGGTGTGCGATAACGTGGGGGCGGGCACCGGGCTGCCTGGACAGGATGCTGTCGGGGGCCGGCGTGGGATGGAGTACCGAAGGCAGGCTCACGCTCCCAGTGTATGACTGGGGAGCACTATCCGGGAGAGTCCATGCGGTCTTGTAACGAACTGTTTATCCTGGCGACGCCGGGATGTCACGGAGAAAGGCCCTCATGGACATTCTTCTGAGCGGACTCATCACCGTCATCGTTCTCGGCGTCGCTTATCTTGTGGGCAAGATGGTTGCACGCCGGAGGGTACAGAGAGACGGTGGGCACGACTACGCGGGGATGTCACGAGGCTTCACCGGGGAAGACGAGAAGGAACAGCTCGCTCGAGCAATCCGAGGGGAGGCACCCACCTTCCGGGTGATGAGGCACGACGTCATGACAGGTCCCGACGGTCCATTTCACGTTGGAGTGATCACCGACTACGGGCCGTCGTTCTCCTCGTACGGGAAGTCGACGAGCGTTCACGGGGAAACGTGGAGTTTCCTGGCGATCCCTGTACCGTTTCGGGCGCTACGCACCGAACTGAAGCCCGAGCGGGGCCGTCCCTACGATGATGTGAATACGGGATGGGATGCGTTCAACCGGGCGTGGGACGTCACGACAGCCCGGGGTATATTCGCTAATGCTCTGCTCACGGGACCCATGCAACAGTTCCTTATGACGGCGGTTGGCAACCGCATTGTCATCACCCAGGGGTGGTTCGCCGTCCTTCGGCCAGGCGAGCAAGGTTCGATTCCTGCCCGGGAGGGCCTGCGGATCGTCTACGGCATCAGAGCCAACATTCCCGGCTTTCTCTGGCAAGAACTGGCGATGTGAACCGGGTCGTGAACATGCACGCGAGCATACTGAACATGTCACACAGGTGCCCACCGAACATTCCACAAAAGCACATTCTGCGCTTCCCAGTACGTCTCGCTGGTCCGTGCAAGGATAGGGAAACGACCTGTAAGGAGAACCTGTGCAAGCAAATTTCTTCATCATCGTCGTCATCGTTTTCGGCCTCATCCTGTTTGTGGCAGAGCATTTTACGAGGAAGAAACACGAGAAGAACTTGGCGTATGCGCAGTCGAGAGGCTGGCGCTACCACAAGCAGCATCCCACGCTAGCCAGGGCAGCTGTACAGGTGGTTGGAGGCGGGCGCAGAAGCAACAGTTTCCGAATGGTGTTTGAAGGGCAATCAGCGGGGCGTCCATTCCTTGCAGGTACGGCACGGTGGACTGAATCCAGTGGCTCCGGTAAGAACCGTAGCTCCGAAACCCATTACCGCAGGGTGGTCCTGCGGCCCATCGAACTTAATGTTCGCGATGTTCGGCTGGTCAAGGAAGGGTTCTTCAACAACCTGTTTAACCGAGATATTAAGACCGAATGGGAAGTGTTCAACGAGCAGTGGAAAGTGACGGCACCCGACGAACGGTTCGTGCACGCCCTGCTGAGCCCCACCATGCAGGAATGGCTCATGCGGCACTCTGACCTCAATCTTTGCCTTGATTCGGGCTGGCTCGCCTTCTACACCAACGGTCAGCTTGCAGCCGAGGAAGTTGACTCTATCGTTGCTCGTAGCGATGGGTTCCTTGCCCAAATCCCGCGGTTCCTGTGGCAGGACTACGGATATCCGGGTGGCCGCCGCTAACGAACTAGTTCGATATCTCGGACTCGTGGGGTTCTTCGTTGCTTCCCTCTGAGACTTTCAGGCCGATAACGCACGCGATCAGGACGGCGATAAGAGTGATCCGGAGAGCGGAGAACGGTTCGCTTCCCGTTGCCATGGCCCACACCACCGTGAGGCTTGCCCCGATTCCCGTCCACACGGCGTAGGCCGTTGCCGTTGAGATTGACTTCATGGCCAGCGCCAGGCCGACGGTGGAGACGATAAGGGCAACGAATAAGATGATCGAAGGAGTTAGAACCGAGAGCCCGTGTGAGGCCCCGAGTGCCGTTGCCCAGATGGCTTCAAAGAAACCGGATCCGATGAGTAGCACCCAGGGGTTCATGATGTCACCTTCAGTCCGACAACGCAGGCAACAATCCCAAGCAGGCACAGCAACTTAACCGTGGTGGCTTTCTCAGCTCCCGTAGCTAGCGCCCACACGGTTGTCGTCACAGCCCCGATCGCCGTCCACACGGCATAGGCCGTGCCGGTCGGAATACTCGTCATTGCCCAGGCGAGCCCACCAAGAGAAATGATGGAAGCGACAACGAAAATGAGGCTGGGTAGGGGCTTGCGTAGCCCGTCTGATTGGCCGAGAGCCGTCGCCCAGACGGCTTCGAACAGACCGGATGCTACGAGAACAAACCAGTTCATTAAGTGCCTGGTCCTAGAAGAAGTAGTTGCCGGAGGATCCTAAACGTAACAGGAGTCCCTAGAGGTAGGGGTTGTATCGCAGGGAGTTGACCTTGCAGGCGCACTCGGTTGCAATGTTCAGCGACGAAGCAATCTCTCCGTTGGCCCTGGCCTCGAGGAGGCGGGGAACGACCCTGTCTCGGAGGGTCCACGGATCGATCGTGTTCACGTAGATCTTTGTGCCGCCCTCGAACCCGGCCAGAGTGGAGACCCGCCACTTGAGCAGAATCCGCCACGGCATCGGCATATCAACATCGATCGGCTTATGGTGCCACTCTTCGTTCGTGGCAACAAGCGGGCCGGTCGCAACGTGGAGGGCGTGAAGCATGTCGGACATGCCGCGTTGCTCCTCGGCGGTCTGCAACCACGGCATGGGTTCGGCCGCCTTCGAATACACCTCGAGGGTGGGGTAGCGGTGGCCGAAGCCAGCAAACGCCACGGCGTGCCGGTTTTCGGCAATGATGAGATTCTGGAAACCCGCGTAGTCGACACCGAGCTCGTTGTAGACATTTGGGTTGCTCCGTACCTTCGCCACCTCCATCTCCGCGTTGACGGACCGCTGGTCGATACCGACAAGCTGCTTGTGGAGGTGATCGAAGGATGCGCCAGCTGGTTTCAGCCAGTTCTGGAACACCTGGACGTAGCGCATGTACCGGTTTGTCGCGTACAGGTCCCTCATCGCGTCAATCGTGAGCTTCATGTACATCTCGTGCTCGGCCGGCGTGAGAGTGGCTGATGCTGCAAGCTCGTTGTTCACCTCAGCGCCTTCAACAAAGTGGCGCTTTGAAATGATGACGTCATGCCCACCGCCGAAGAAAGCATTCGCGCCTTCCAGGCGTTCAGACTCGGGAATTCTGATCCAGTCGTCGTAGCTCATGCCGGAAGCGGTGGCCTTGGCCTGTAGGACCTTGAGGACGTGGGCCTTGCCGGCGGGATCCGACAGGTAGCGGTCGCGACGGTGCGCTGCCTCCGGAGGAAGCTTGTACCCGTAATTCTTGGTCCAGTAGTCGAAGGACAGGATTTCGAAAAGATTCGGGACCCGGCGGAACTCCCACGGCTTCATCAGGTCATCTACACCGGTTGAGGCGAGAATCTTGGAGCCGTTATCCGTGGCGACGATGCGGGACTTCTCGGGAGGCGAGTCAAAGACGCGCTGGGTGCAGAACGCACAGTGTTTGCCGTGGGCCTCGTGATCAATCGGTTCGGGATGAGGGTTGGCGAGAGTCAGCGGACGGTTGGCACGTCCCGGGACTGTCCAAACCTCTGTTCCAGAGAACGGGTTGATCTGCTTGACCGTCCCGTCAGCCATTGTCGTGAGCGGTGCGGGCTGTGAAAAATGAGGCTGTGCCATGACTTAAGCGTATACGGTAAGTGGCCGGCATCCGGGAAGGAGGCAGAAAACCCAGACACCGGCCACTAGCCCCACGCCGCCGTGGATGCGGCTATCCGATCAGAGTCGGAGGATTTGGCTGGCCTCGTCAACAAGACCAGAAACTACATGGATTTCGTACGTTGAGGCCCGTGTTGTTGCGACCGTGCTGAAGTCGCGCTTGCCACGCCACACGGCATGGCTCATGGCGCCGGAAATGGCACCAAATATTGCGCCGAGCAACATGGAGACAAGGATGACCCGCCACGCAATGACGGGAGCGAAGATCGTGAAGATCAGGCCAAGGAAAAGTCCCATCCAGATACCGGAAAGGGCACCCTGCAGTGCTGCGGTCCACGTGGTCTTTCGGCCGGTGACCTGCTCAACCGTTTCGAGACCGAGGCCGACGATGCGGACGTTCTCGACGGGGAACCCAGCATCCGAGAGAGTATCAACGTGGTGTTGCGCTTCGGAGTAGGAGCGGACGGAAGTAAGGACTCGGTAGTTGATGGTCGACGCGTGCGAACCGCGCGGAGCATCATCATGTGCAAAGGGGGACTGCGACTGGGGCGTCCCGGGAGTCATCTCATTTCTGTCCATACACCTCACGGTAAGGACCGTCGCTGTACCAGGCGTTCAGGTTGCCTGAATGTTTGCTGGACAGTGTCCCGGTAGAGAAAATGACTAGGTCCTGGAGAAAAGCAAGTCCTTGGCTGGGAAAAGAAGGCCTCGACTGGACATGGTTCGAATCCCTTATTGCGCGATTCCTCAAGAGACTGCGGGCCGACTCTTGCCGAGGAAGATCCGGTCAAGATAGGGGGTGCCGAACCGACCCTCCGGGTCGGTTGTTTCCACGAGGTCCCGGAACTGCCCGAGAAGCGGATAGGCAGAGTCAAGATATTTAGAACTTCGGGAATGGATCTTCCCCCAGTGGGGGCGGCCCCCGTGGCGGGCCAGGATTTCCTCAACAGCGGTGAAGTATTCCTTGTAGGGATCACGAACAAAACGATGAACGGCAATGTAGGTGGAGTCCCGCCCGTAGGCAGTCGACAGCGGAACGGTGTCCGCGCCTGCAATACGCACTTCGATCGGGAACGAAATTCGCCAATCCCCGCCGTCAATCATCGTGCGAATCTCGGTGAATGCGGCGATGCCGTTCTCGGCGGGGACCGCGTACTCCATTTCGTTGAAGCGCACCCGGCGGGGTGAAACAAATGCTTCGTGCGCGGGACCGCGGTACGTGCGGCCACTAGCAATCTTCGTCGCTATCCGGTTGATAGTTGGCACCACCTTGGGGAAGCGCGAGCCGGTCTCGAGAGCCACCCTCAGCCCACCATTGTCAATAACCTCTTCGGAGAGAGTCCGTGCGAAACGGGAGCGGAACGGTGCCCCCGACAGCTCCGCTGGTGCATCGGCTCCTCCGGGCACACGAGTATTCGACTTCAGGAGAACGTGCTCGGAGTGCGGAAACCAAAAGAACTCGACATGATCGGTTACCTTTGCTCTGTCCACGAAGGTCTCTTCGATCTCGGCAAGGGGGAGCTGTTCCTCAACCGCGATGATGTCGAAGGCAGGAACGCACTGGATTTCGATTTCGACAAGAATGCCAAGGAGACCAAGGTGCACGACGTAGAACGGGAAATTCGGATCGGAGTCGGCCACGTCAACAAGCTCGCCGCTGGCGTTAACGATCGTTACGCCGGTGACCATCCCGGCGAAGCCCGTGAACTGAAGCCCGGTTCCATGGGTTCCCGTTGAGACCGCGCCCGCGAGTGACTGCGCGTTGATGTCGCCCTGGTTCGCAAGTGCCAAGCCGTACGGTTCCAGCAAAGCAGGGATGTCCCGTAACCGTGTTCCTCCACGGAAACGCACCCTGCCGGATCCCCGGTCGGCGGAGACGATTCCGCTGAGGCGGTCAAGGTTGAGCAGGGTGCCCGATGTTGCGGCGACGGGGGTGAAGGAGTGACCTGCACCAACGGCGCGAATGCACTTGGAAGCCCTGACGATGTCCCGGACTTCGTCGACGGTGTCGGGCTGTACGAAAGATGCTGGTGTGACGCGCACGGAGCCGGACCAGTTCTTGAACTCCATCAGAATCTCCATCCCCTACCCCGATACGTCTTCCACGTGTCGACAATTGACCCTCCCGAAACCGCCGTAACGCTCGGGAAGTGCTCGAGAAGCTCCCCGGCCTTAGCGTGACGGAGGAACACGTGATCGCCAAGATTCAGCGTATCTGCGGCCTTTCCTTTCAGCGGGGTCTGGACTTCGCCGGGGCCTTCGGTGGGCGAATAAGCAAGGCCGCGGGGCCAGTCGATATGAGGAAGGCGGTCCGCCCCTGCGGGGCCGGAGGCGATCCATCCGCCTTCGAAGACCGTTACCCAACCGGGGGCCGGTCGACGAACAACGGGAACGGCAGCGAACAGGGAGGGCTCGTGGCGGAAATGTTCATATCCGTCAAACAGGCAGGGGGAGTAGATGCCGGAGCCGGCAGCAACCTCCGTGAGGCTACCTTCCCCGGCCGAGGATTCGAGCGAACCGGTTCCACCACCATTGACGAAATCCAGGTCGACTCGGTCTCGCACAGCGCGGACGATTGCCGTGCGGCGTTCCGTTAGGTCAATGGCTGACCTTCCCTGCATGCCCCGCACCGCACGCGCCTTCGCCCCTTTGCCTGCGTTGCCCACGCCGGCGATCTGCCCCTCGTAACACATGAGGCCAACCGTGGTGAACGGACTGGACTCAATTCTGCCAAGCAGGTCAAGGGCCTGCTCCGGGATGCGGATCGGGGAGCGACGAGTACCAATGTGGATCGACCCGATCCGGAGGGATCCATCGACATCGATGCAGAGGCGGAGCGGAACATCCCCGACCGCGTGCTCGAGGAACTCGATGTGCTCGACAGAGTCGATCATGAGGGTGATAGTGGCTAGAGCATCGGCGGAGCCTGCGAGCGAGGCGAGCGCCCTCTTGTTGACCGTCGGGTAGGCGACAACTATGTCGGTGAAACCGTCGTTGTGAAGCTCCAGCGCCTCGGGAAGAGAGAATGCCAGAATCCCCGCATAGCCGTCGAGGGCAAGGACCCGTTTGAGGAGTTCCGGAACGCGAATTGACTTCGAAGCGAGCCGGATTGGAACCCCACCGGCTCTGCGAATAAGGCTCTCGGCATTGCGGTCGGCAGCATCCAGGTCAAGGACGGCGAGGGGCCCGTCGAGGCCAGCAACGGCGTGACGTGTGCGGGAGGTCACCATGATGGGAGTGTAACGGGAATCCAGCATAGAATGTGGCCGGATTTGAATTGAGGGATGTGTGAATAAAACTCGGATGCCCAGGGAAATCTGGGTACTCGTGGCGGCTGCGCTGGCGGTGGCACTCGGCTATGGAATTGTCGCCCCGATCATTCCCCAGTTTGCTCGGTCCTTCGACGTTTCGATCACCGCCGCCAGTGCACTGACGTCGGTTTTTGCGGGTACGAGGCTCCTGTTTGCCACGCCCGGCGGAAAGCTCATCGACACGTTCGGTGAGCGAAAAATGTACATGACGGGGCTCTTGATTGTTGCCGTCTCCTCCGCCGCCTCCGGCTTTGCGCAGTCCTACGTGCAACTACTGGTGTTGCGCGGCCTGGGCGGAATCGGATCGATCGTGTTCTCCGTTTCCGCCATGTCTCTCATCATTAAGCTTTCCCCACCCGACCACAGGGGAAGGGCCTCATCGCTCTACGGTTCGGCCTTCCTGCTGGGCAACATCCTCGGCCCCTCGCTTGGCTCACTGCTTGCCGTGTGGGGCATGAGACTGCCGTTCTTTATTTATGCAGGAACACTTTTCATTGCATTTCTCGTCATCCTTATTGCTCTGCCCGAACCCGAGCACGAATTGCCGGGCAAAGACGGGGTGGCGGAAGCCCCGATGACGGTGGGAGAAGCCATAACGTCTCCCACCTACCGGGCTGTTCTCGTCACGGGCTTCGCCCACGCGTGGACAAACATGGGAGTGCGGCTCACGATGATCCCACTCGCAGTGGGCGTGGCCGCAGGCTATGACGACTGGGTATCGGGTGCTGCCCTGACCGCCGGTGCAATCGGCACCGCGATCTCGCTCCTGGTAGCCGGAAGCTGGTCCGACCAATACGGCCGCATGAAGATCATCGTTCCAGGTCTCTTTGTGTCCGGCCTCATGACCATCGTCTTCGGCAACCTTGACAACCCCTACCTCCTTGTCGGCGTCTGCCTGCTCACGGGCCTGGGAGCCGGTCTCATCCAGCCCGGCCAGCAGGGTGCTGTCGCGGATGTTTTGGATGGTCGGGCGGGCGGCAAGGTCGTGTCGACATTCCAGATGGCGGGAGACGTCGGCCAGATCGTCGGCCCCCTTCTCGCGGGTCTCCTCGCGGACCATCTCGGATACAGCGCCGCCTTCACCATCTCCGGCATCATCCTCATCGCGGCAATCCTCGCTTGGCTTCCCGCACGCGGCGACGCCTACCGCGGATACCGCGCCTCGGAACAGTAAGCAGGCTCCCTCTCAAGCGGTAGATTCTCCACCTCTGAACAGCAGGCAGGCTTCCGCTCGAGCGGTCAATACCCTAGATGCCAAACCGTAAGCAGTCTTCTGTCGAACGAGAAAAAGGTCTTCCAGTTGATCCGTGAGCGGTCCCTCGGCGGTGCCGTAAGTGGCCTTCCGACCGGGGAGGAGTGTCTCGCATGAGCGATCCGCAACCTCCTCTCCAAGTAGAACCACCTCTTCTTAACGGAGTGGGCGCGCGCAAATAGCGGGGATGCGTGGGTTGTTCATGAGGGGCCGTACCGACTGCTCTAATCGGACATTTCGCCCGTCATACTGCGCAAAGATCCCCTTTCGGTGGAGAATCTATCTTAAATTTGCGAGAAACATGCCAATTGTGCTCCGGATCGCCTCATCATGTGCCAAACTACCAGGATGTTGATGGGCGGACGCCGTCCCGAGGATAGGAAAGCACATGAAACAGCTTGAGGAATCAGTGGAGTCCTTTCTGGGCACCCTCGGCGGGATTATCTGGGGGCCCTGGGTTCTCATACCTCTTCTCGCAATCACGGGGCTTCTGCTCACCATTCGACTTCGTGGCATCCAGTTTACGAAGCTGATCCCGGCGCTCCGGCTCGGTATCAAGGATAGGAAGGATGCCGACGCGGAAGAAGGTGATGTGTCCCAGTTCCAGGCACTCACTACCGCGCTTGCTGCCACGGTCGGTACCGGCAATATTGTCGGTGTTGCTACCGCGATCGCTCTCGGCGGTCCGGGTGCCGTGTTCTGGATGTGGGTGACGGGAATTCTCGGCATGGCATCCAAGTACTCGGAGGCTTTCCTAGCGGTTCGGTTCCGGACAAAGGACGATGCTGGTGAGGCCTCGGGCGGTCCCCAGTACTACCTTGAGCGTGGCATTACTTGGAAGATCGGTGAGGTTTCGGTCGGCAAGGTCCTTGCCATCATGTTTGCCGTCTTTGCCGTCATTGCTTCCTTTGGAATCGGTAACCTTACCCAAGCCAACGCTATCGCCCAAAACGTTAGCGCCTCCTGGAATATTGAAACCTGGATCATTGGCCTCGTTCTCATGCTTGGTGCCTTCGCGGTTCTTGTTGGCGGAATCAAGTCGATCGGCAAGGTGACCGAGAAGTTTGTTCCCTTCATGATCCTCGTCTACGTTCTTGTCTCCATCTGGATTCTGATCGTTAACGCCGGAACAATTCCCGAGGCTTTCGGAATGATCTTCACCGATGCCTTCACGGGCACCGCTGCCACGGGCGGCTTTATCGGTGCCACCATTGCCGCAGCTATCCGCTTTGGTATGGCACGAGGAATCTTCTCCAATGAATCCGGCATGGGATCCGCGGCAATTGCAGCAGCCGCTGCTAAGACAACGCACCCGGTCCGTCAGGGACTTGTCTCCATGACCCAGACCTTTATCGACACCGTGATTGTCGTTACCTGCACCGCACTCGTTCTTATCACCACGGGAGCGTGGCGAACCTCGGAAGAGGATGCTGCGTTCGCTACCGGTGCGGGCTTCTCGACGGGCCTGCCGGGCGAGTGGGGCCACTGGGTTGTCACCATTGCACTTACAATGTTTGCGTTCTCAACCCTGCTGGGTTGGTGTTACTACGGTGAACGCTGTGTTGAGCGGCTGATCGGCAGAAAGGGTGTCATGCCCTACCGCATTATCTTCTGCCTCGTGGTCTACGTTGGTGCCACGACCTCCCTGTCGCTCGTATGGAGCTTTGCGGACGTCATGAATGGTCTCATGGCACTGCCCAACCTTGTCGGGCTCATCGTTCTGTCGGGCCTTATCGCCCGTGAAACCAGGCACTACCTCAAGAATGACCCGAAGCTCACCGCGAGCAAGGAGGAGATCGACCGGTTCATGGAGGGCCACGATGGTGGGATTGATACCTACGAAATCACCGGCCGCTAGCATCAGCCGCTAGCGCCGCCAGTCCGCTCCGGCCCAGTGTCGGCGCTAATTGCCCGTGGCAACGAGGGAGCGAGCGCCCCTCTGTCAGCGAGCACGCTTAGCCCGGTATGGACTGCCTGAACCGACCTATCAGGAACCTGATGTTTTGACTCGCGACAGGTCGGCTGCGCCGATGATGCCTGCGTCGTTGCCGAGAGTGGCGGTCACGATCGGGATGGTGGACTCGCGCCCGCTTGCTGCCGTGTAGGAACGGAAGGCTTTGGTGATGGGGTTTCGGACAACGTCACCGGCTTCGGACACTCCGCCCGCGAGGACAAACATTTCGGGATCGAGGATCAACGAAAGGTCAGATAGTGCCTGCGCCGTATACCCTGCCATGGAGTCGATGGCGCCGAGGGCGGCTTGGCATTGGAGCTGCGCGGCCTGGGTGACGGTGTAGCCCGTGATCTGAGTGGCGTCCCCATCGACGAGGCCCAGGAGGGTTCGTGCCATATCGGGGTTGAGTTCGGCTGATTCCTTCGCAAGCCGGACAAGAGCTGTTCCTGAACCGTACTGCTCCCAACATCCCAGGAGCCCGCACCCACATCTCTTGCCACCCGGCACAACATTGAGATGACCGATCTCCCCGGCATATCCCTGTGATCCGGTGAGGAGCTTGCCGTTCATGATGATCCCGCCACCGATTCCGGTCCCAAGGGTAACGAAAACTATCGACGAAGCATCGGTTGTTACCCCGAACTGGAACTCTCCCCAGGCGGCTGTATTCGCGTCGTTCTCAACCACGGTCGGAAGGCCGGTTGCTTCCTCGAGTTTGTCAGCCAGGGGCTCGTCGCGCCACGCAATGTTGGGAGCAAACACAACGGTGCGGCGAGACGCATCAATGAATCCCGCGGCGCCAACACCGATGGCGGAGGGACGGTGTTCCTCTGCTAGCTCCTGTGCAACCT
This sequence comes from Flaviflexus sp., assembly GCF_052087705.1. Lineage (NCBI taxonomy): Bacteria > Bacillati > Actinomycetota > Actinomycetes > Actinomycetales > Actinomycetaceae > Flaviflexus > Flaviflexus sp. Next base: position 24,831 of record NZ_JBQCYC010000026.1, read on the forward strand.
CAAGGATGGTGGCGACAATGGACGACGCGTCCGCCGCCCGCGAGGGGCGACGAACGCGTGCAATGATTTGACCACCGTCATCAACGACTCCGGCGGCGATCTTTGTCCCGCCGACATCAATTCCTAACGCAACACCCATGCTGTTATCGTCCCACGTTCGCGGATCAAAATAGGTGAATTGAGTGTGAGGTGAACGGATTTACTTGGCGTGCTTGCCCTTCTTGCGGGATACGTAGATCGATCCGGCACCGGCAACGATCAGGCCAGCAGCAAGAGCGGCCTGGTATTCAACCGATCCGCCAGTGAATGGCAACTCCTCGGGCTCTTCCTCCTCGTGGGCAACAGGCGCGTTCACGGCCTGGCGGGGAATGATCGAGTTAACGCCGTAGCCCTCGTTGCGCCTGTTGTAGTCTTCCCAGACGTTTTCGATACGTTCGCGCCAGCTGGCGTCTTCACCCGGCTCGTCTTCTTCGGGTGGATCAACAGGGTCCGGTTCAACCGGCGGCTCGGGCTGCTCGGTCGGGGGATCCGTCGGATCAGTGGGGCGGGTTGGCGGATCGGTTGGCGCAGGCTCTTCAGTGGGCTCGTTCGTGGGGTCGATCGGGTCCGGCTCCGGATCCTCCGTGGGATCTTCGGTGGGTTCGGGCTCCGTCGGGTCCGTGGGGTCGGGGTCGACCGGATCCGGTTCGGGGTCGGAAGGGCTCGGCTCGTCCGTGGGATCGTCCGTGGTGGTGGCGAGAGCCGTGGGCTCCGATTCGCCCTCTGTGGGCTCCACATCGGCTGGGGTGGACTCCCCAGTTTCTGAGTCCGTTTCGTCCTCATTTTCCATCGCTGAGAGGGCTGCTTGGCCGGACACGCCGAGCTCGATCACGGCGTCGATAACCGCCTCGTCGGAGGGGGCTGGTTCACCGCCGCGAAGGCGGGGAGGGGTGCCAAGGCCATGGTGATGGCGGCGAGGGAAACCCCGCTAATCCGGGCTTTTCTGCTTGTCATTCTGCCTTCTCCCAAAGGGTTTTCGATAGCTTCTCCAGCGGACCTTGTGGACCGTCGCAGGGGCGCTCCGAGACGCTGAACTGCAACTACTTATGTTCACATCTTGTGCCGGTATGAGGATAGCGGATCGCGTCAAGTGGAAGGTGAATAGAACGTGAACAAGTCTTTTTTAACTGGTGCGATGCTTCGGACGCGGTGCAAGAGTGGTCACCAGGCCCCCAAGGGTCACCACCTCGGTGGCAAGTCACGAGAAACTACCCGAAAGGACTGTGACCATGGCAACCCCCAACCAGATCCAGGACGAAGACGGCGCGATTATCGCCATCAAGAACTTCATTGGCACTGCGAGGACCGACCTTCAGACCGAAAACACCCGCATCGGCGGCCAGATCGATAGCTGGCGTCCGCAGTGGCAGGGTGAAGGTTCCGACTCCTTCAACAACTTCCGCGGTGCATGGGACACGCGCTTCGCTGCTCTCATGGCAACTCTTGACGAGTTCGAAGCCAGCCTCGGTATGACCAGCGCCGACTTCCAGAGCACGGACTTCGACTCCGGCTCGGCCTTCCAAGGCCTGACCGCAACCATCGAATAAGACGACCTCATCCACGAAGGAGTAACACTATGAAGAACATTCGGTACAACCTTGATCAGCTCCTCACCGGCCAGGAGGACATGAACAAGGGTGCGACAAACATTGACGACATCCTTGAGGTTCTTGAAGGCCAGGTCGGCCCGCTCATTGAGCGCTTCGTTGGTGATTCATCGACCGCCTACTACGCAGCCCAGTTCAAGTGGAACAACCAGTCCGCTGAGCTCAACTCCATGTTCGTCCAGGGCTCCAACCAGGTTGGTAACTCGGCCCAGAACATGAACCAGGCTGACATCACCGGAGCTAACCGCTTCCGCGCCTAAACCGCTTGAGGTGCACCGTGACGACGCGTCGCGGTGCACCTCACTCTCGCGTGGCCACCATCACCGTTCCGTGAAAGGACAACCATGAATTCGGTGAAACTAGACCCGGAAGTTTTCCTGGCCCAGCTGAACGAACTAACGGACATCACCGATGACTTCAGCAAGGCCCAGTCCGACCTGCAAACAGTCATCAGTGACTACTGGACTTCCCTTGGCGAACTTAACCAGTTTGAGGGGCCGCAGAATGCCGTGATAGCCGACCTTGTGACGGCCTTTAACGGGATTAAGGGCTCGTTTGAACACCTTGCGATTGACCTGCGGGCCACCTTTGATGGCATGGCGAACTCGGATGAGGTGTCCGCATCCGACATGGCCAGCATCGCATCCGAACTTGAAGACCTTGATGACTCGGTCGATTCAATCGGTGACACTGTTACCCCGCCCACTGGCGGTGGCGGACTCACCTACACAATGGTCTAGGAGGAACACACCTTGGGTGCCATTGAGAATATTGCCCGCGCTGAATCATTCAGCCCGGGAAGCGTTTACGGGCGCACGGCAGAGTACCGTTCCGTGAAACGCGAACTCTCCGACATTGCCGACCGGCTCACCACTCTGATCGGCAACATGGGGATCGAAGGAAATGCCGCGCGAGCAATCGACGAGTCCATTACCAATCTTGTCGATCAGATTCGCGAACGTAGCGAAAACGTTAACCAGCTAGCCGACGCGCGTAACACGGCGACCAGCGGTGGCGATACCGCTGGGGAACGCTCCAAATCCATTCAGCCGCGCGTTATCGAAGCGGAAACGATGATGCAGAGCGAGGACCCGAAAACGGTTATGCAGGGAGAACAGCTCTACATGCGTCTCGACATTGAGGCGCAGGGCGCTCTCAGTGCCCTGGCGGCACGGACCTCCCAGGCAATTGGTCAGTTGCCGGTCGTCTTCCCAGAAACCGCACCCGTTTCGCAGGGTGGTGGATCCCAGGCCAGCCTGCAACGCACCAGCTCCGTTGCACCAGGTGCCAGCTCCGGCCCTGCAATCCGGCCCTCCCAGTCGGCAACGAACTGGATGCCTCAGGCAGCGGAGCTCAGCAACAACCCGGCAAGCGCGGGATCGCGCGCCTCGCTCACCAATAGCCCGGTCACGCCGGTAGCGTCAACCAATCCCGGCTTCCAGCCCGCCGACGCAACCGCGAACACCGGTGCCGTTGGCGAGCATGTCTCGCAGCCCATTGAGAATGGCTTCGAGGTAACGAACACTCCTGCACCGGTGGCAACCCCGGGCAAGGCGTTCACCGCGACCACCGCACCCTTCGATGCTTCCCAGCACGACGGCTTTGGCGTAGCCAAGGCAGCAGCCGGAGCAGCGGCCCTCCCCGCCATGGCGAAGGCCGTTTCTCGCGCGCAGGGTGCCATGAAAGCCAACACGCGTGGTGGAGCAACCGCACGCTCCGCGGGCGCCCCGGCACGTGGAGCAACCCCTCGGGGTGCGGGAGCTCCCGCACGTGCCTCCGGCAGGTCCGGAGCTACCACCCGAGCTGCGTCCCCCACGTCGCGCGGTGGCCTTGCGCCCCGTTCGGGGCAGGGCGCGGCAACGCGAGCTGGTACACCCGCTCGTGGAGCATCCCCGAGGGCAGGGGCAGGAGCCCCCGCCAGGGGTGGTTCGGGAGCATCCTCTCGTTCCGCTGCTGCACGCGGAGCGGCTCCCGCACGGGGAACAGCATCCGCACGCGGTGGAGCACCCGCGGCACGCGGCTCGGCAGCTCGCGGTGCAACCGGCGCCGGACGCCCGGCACAGGCCAAGGGCACCGCTGGAGCACGCGGAGCTGGAGCTGCTAAGGGAGCAGGTTCCCGCAGCGGAGTGACCGCCCCCAGGCAGCAGGCCACCGGCCGTGGTGCAGCTCATGGTCGTGGCATGATGGGACGCCCAGTATCGGCTCGCGGTAACTCGAAGAAGGACAAGTCTGCACAGGCAGGTTTCGAGACCTTCGCAGCAACCGAGCTGACCGATGACACGACAGTAACCTTTATTGAAGCCGGACATCGCGAACCCGATTTCGACTGATCAGAATGAGCTGGGCGGGGTGCGGAGAGTATCTGCGCCCCGCCCAACTGTTCCCAGCTCAACAACTTGGCAGGACCTCGTCAAGGAAGCTGCGGCCGGGCACGGCGGCACTGAGGAAAGAAGATATGGCAAGAACACGAGTAGCTATCACGACCGCACTGCTATGTGCGGGCCTCCTTGGGGCCTGCGGATCCGACGATCCGACCGATTCGGAGACAACCGGTGACGATACGACAACCGGTTCGGAGACCACGGACGAGTCAGCCCACCCCGGCGATAACTCGGATAACGATACAGACGGCACAGATTCGGGCGGACGCGATACAGACGGCACTGGTGGGGATGGGCCCGATTCGGAGGGTGCGGGCTCCGATGGCGACGATCGATCTGGTGAGGATGCGACACCGGATGAGGATGACGTGTCCACTGGCTCTGAAGAGCAAGACCAGGGAGAAGGCGGGGCCCGCGTCACTGGTCCAGCGTCCTTCTCTGCTCCGACCATGCCGGGCGACATGACAATCGAGGTTGATGTGCCCGACGGCTGGGAGGCCTTTGGTGTTGAAGAGGCCTTTACCGACTATGACCTCGTGACGTTGGAAGCTGGAGATATCGAAGGTGATGACTTCCGCACGATCGTGGTCACGGACCAGAACCTGGGAATTGATGCCCAAGGTGTCTACGACGTCATGTTTGAAACATATGCGACGGATGAGGATTTCTCTGAAGTCACCCAGCTCGATCCGGTCGACATTGATGGCTCCGAGTTTCATGGGCTTGAGGCTGTTGCAACGATGTCCTCCGGGCAGTCCCGGGTCCAGTACTGGTTCGGTGATGTTGGAGAATCAGTCCTCGGCATCTACGTCTATTCGGCTGGAACGGAGCAGATTCCTGACGAAATGAATGACATCAGGGACGGCATCGTCTTTGCACCTGCACAGTAGTTCCAGTCACGGTCGTCACGAGTCCCCGTAGCCGTGCGGGCACGTGAGCAACCACAGGGCTAAGTCAGGGGTGGCTTCAACCGACTGAAGCCACCCCTGCTCGTTCGCTGTTGATCAGATCGTGCCAAGCACCTCGTTGAGGGCCTCCGTGGAGGACGGGTGAATATAGATCGTGTCCCGCAGCTCGGAGGCCGTGATCTTGTGTCTCATAGCAAGGGCAACAAGATTGATGACTTCCTGAGCGTCGATATGGATCAGCGCGGCCCCCAGGATTTGGTCCGAATCGGCATCCACGATCACCTTGATCATTCCGCGAGGGTCGCCAACGATCTTGGGTTTCGGCATGGCCTTGATATCGGCAACATTCTTGGATGCGACCTTGATGCTGTAGCCGGCTTTCTCCGCCTCGGCTTCGGTGAGGCCCACCTTGGCGAACGGTGGGGTGGTGAAGATCGTGGAGGGGATGGCCTGCCGGTCGTTTCTTGAACGCAGACCATCGCCGAGAATACGGTCCGTCACGATCCTGGAGTCGTCGAGGGAAATATAGGTGAACTGAGGGCCACCGTTAACATCGCCGAGCGCATAAACCCCGGGAACCGAGGATTCGAGATATTCGTTGACTTCGACCGCGCCGTTCTTTGTGGTCTTGATTCCTGCCGTGGCAAGATCGAGCGAATCCGTGGCCGGCCTGCGACCGAGGGCAATGAGAACAGCGTCCCCGCGTACCGTCTGCTCCTGTTCGTTCCACACATACTGGATCGCCGCGCAGTCCTGGGTTTGGGAGAGTCTGATAACCGTGGCGTCGGTGATGAAACGAACCCCGTCGAGGAGCCCGGAGACGACCTGTGAAACATCGTGGTCCTCGCGGTGCAGGGGGCGCGGGTTCTTGTCGATGACGGTGACCTGGGAACCGAACTGGGAGAACATCGAGGCGAACTCGATACCGATGTAACCGCCACCAACAATGACCAGGTGCTCGGGCAGGGGAGCCTGTTGCAGGGTGATAGACGTGTGGATACGTCCACCAAATTCGGCGCCTTCGATATCTGGAATTACCGGAACGGAACCCGTGTTAATCAGGATTGTCTCGGCGCTGAGCTCAAGGCTGTCTTCCCCCGCTTCGACGACGAGTGTCTTGGGACCCGTGAAGCGAGCTACGCCATCGATAACGACAACGTTGCCGAGGTCCGCCAACATCGCATAGTTCACGTCCCTCATCTTTCCCGTCAGCTTATTGCGGCTGTCGACAGCGCGAGCAAAGTATTCGGGATCGTAGTCTTTCTCGGGCCGGGATTGGGCGGAATGAATTAGGGCCTTGGTGGGGATGCAGGCGACGTTGATGCAGGCCCCGCCATACATTTCTGCGGACTGTTCAATGATCGCGACCCGTTTCCCGGCGCGAGCAAGAGTTCCCGCGATTGTTTTACCGCCCTTGCCCCAGCCAATGACAGCGACATCAAATGTGTTCATGGGACTTCCTTCCGAGAGGTGTTACCCAAAACACTACTCTGCATGGAGTTTTTCTGGAGCGATACGGTGGGAGCGTTTGGATCGCTCCTAGCCCCCACCGGCACAAATCGAGTACGGGCCTTCCGAGAGCCGTTTCGTAGCGTTCTGCAGAGCAACGATTGTCGATGAAGAAGGGCTACCTCACCGCTATGAGGCACCCTCCCTCTAGAGGGAGCACCCTCCTATATGAGGGACTACTTTTCGTTGTCGGAGGAGTCGTTCCTCCCGCGCCACAGCCCGGCCGCTCCGAGGAGCAGGGCGAGGGCAAGGGCTCCGCCACCGGCTAGACCAATCCACGTCATTGGTTTCGTCATGCGTTGCGGATCGGGTTCCACGGCAATGGGCTCACGGCCAATGAACTCCGGTTCGGGCTGTTCGCCGTGCGCGGGGGAGACGGGGCCGTGGGCCGTGCCATCGTCAATAAAGGCAATGGCACCCGAGGGGTTGATGATGCCCCAAGACGTGGAAGAAGTCCTGCGGTCGGCTCCCGGCCGAATTGCCGTTGTCTCCAGCCTGTGGGCGATCTGTGCGGGTGTTTCATCGGGATGTGCCGAGATCACGAGGGCGGCTACGCCTGCAGCGTTGATCGAAGCGTTGAGGGAGGACGGGTAGGCCTTACCAACCACGCAGGTTGCCGAGGAGGAGGCGTTGCTCGCGCCGGGGATGTTCTGTCCGGGGGCCGCAATGTCGATCGTGTCGGCACCAAGCATGCCCTGCACGGAGCCACCGGCCGAGGTAACGGCCGTGACGGACAGGACCGACTCGTAGGCCGCCGGGAACCTCAGTGAAGCCTCGTCCTCATCTTCGTTTCTTGTTAGTTCACCACCGGGTGCAATGATGAGAACACCTGCCTCCTCTGCTTCCCTTACTGCTTCTTCAAGTTCGGGGGAGCCCGTGGGAAGGGCAAGTGCGGTGACGGCAATATCGATGTCGTTGTCGACCGCCCAGTTGATCCCTTCGGTGAGTTTGTCTGCCATGTCCGCCACATACTGCTGGGACATGTTCTCTGGGACTTGATCAATGATCTTGATCGGCACCAATGTCGCTTCGGGGGCGACACCGTGCACCGGGTACTGGCCGTCGCTGCTTCCTACCAGGAAGGAGGCATAGGTGGTTCCCGAACCGAATTCATCATCCGTCGCATCGTCGGAATCCGTTAGGTCCACGCCCTCGTCGATATTTGCGTTCTCGAGCGTCACGTGGGAGGTGTTGATGCCGGAGTCGAGAAGCCCAATCCGAACGCCCTCACCGGTCGATAGTTCGTGGGCAGAAGGCAGGCCAAGAACATAGGAGGATAGCCGGCCCTCCGGCGGCTCCTCATCGTCGGGGCTTTGCGGGGGACACGCAATATCATTGAATGACGTCCATCGCTCTGGCGCAGCCGGAGTCTCATCCTCGGTTGTTGCCACGGCAGAAACTGGCCACGACAACGACACGGCAAGGAGAGCCGCCGCGGCGGCTCCCCTGCGACCGGCACGGAAACTCACTGTTCGCCCCGCGATTCCTCGGGGACGGTCGCCCACGCCTGCGTCGTAGACAGGCTTGGTCCAGCATAGAACAGGTCCCGCCACTCGGGGCCCACAGTCAGGTCGTCAGCTTCACTGAGTCCCAGCGCGGCCAGAGTGTCGGCGGCAGGGTTGACAGTGAACATGGTGCCGGACTCGTCAATGAGGTGGGTGTAGCCGAGAGAAGAATCGGCGCGGGTCCGGATGATTGCACCCGACTGGGGAGCAACGTCAACCATCATCTCCGACGTGGACGGGATATCGTTGCCGACTACGAAGCGGACCTGGCCCTGAGCCGACTCGGTATCAAGGTATGCGCAGGGGGTTTCGCCCTCTTCGAGCATGCCGCGGATCTCCTCGGGCCACGTTCCTCGGGTGCTGCCGTCAATGAGTTCAAGCTGCGATAGCTCCTGGGACGTGATCGGCAGGGGATCGGAGTAGATCGCGCCGTCACCGATGGCATAAAGCTGGATCATGACGGGAGTCATGCGTTCGATCTGACCACCCTGGTGAACGACATAGATCGTTCCCTCATTCGCAGTATCCGAAACCTCGAGAAGAGTTCCCCCCGCCACGTCGTCACCAACGCCGGTCATGCTGCCGGCGGGTTCCCCGAGACCGGGAATCGTGAGCGACACGAGCGGTTCACCCTGCGGGAACCCATTCAGCCACGTCGCATTCGCCTGCATGGGAGCCTCTACCTGTTGGCCAAGAGCCGTAAGGATCTGCTCGGGCGAATGAAGATCATCGCCAATCGGGTACCGATAGCCGCCCGCCACTAGGTAGCTCCGACCGTCGACGATGACGTGGACGGCACGATCCTCGGGCTCCTCCCAGGCGCCAGTATTCACGCCCGTCCACGGGCCGTCGCCCGTTGCCGTACAGGTCAAGAGCGTCGGGTCGGCAACCGACTCGGGAGTCGGTAACTGATCGGGTGCCCCCGCAATCCCAACCTCGGGCCCGATGCTCGCTTCGGTCAGCGCTTCGGAGCCGGCGGATACGATCTTGAGATTTCCCGGGAACATGAGATGCTCCGACGAGGCGTTATTGACCGGATGCAGGGTGCCTTCGATCGATACGTACCGGGCACCCGTGTTCTCGTCGGTGATGAGGGAGCCGT
>NZ_JBQCYC010000027.1:0-30841 GCF_052087705.1 Flaviflexus sp.
TCAAACGCTACGTCATCCGCGAGGTCTACCACCTCGTCAAAGCTCAGCCAGCTACCGCCATCCCTCTGCAGAAAGCGAGTTGACAGATATAGGAGCGTCAATGCCCTCGCTGAGACGGTGAACGGCTATTACAAGGCTGAGCTTGTGCGCGGGCCCGCGAAACCGGGGCCGTGGAAAACGGTCGATGATCTCGAGCTCGCGACCCTGGGCTGGGTGCACTGGCACAACACGAAACGGCTCCACGGCTACCTCGGTGATGTGCCACCGTTCGAGTACGAGGAATCGTTCTATGCTGGGGTTACCAGCGCCAAAGAACTGGTAGAAATCAAATGAGCTGAGTCTCCACTAAACCCAGGGCGCATCAGATCGATGGGCCGGTTCAGTTAGGCCGGTTCGCTACGACATCGACCGACACTGCCAAGAATCAAGAGAAGATGGTTTCACGCTCACTCCCAGGCGTTACGGGACCGCGGAGAAGAGGTCGGTGTATAGCCCGATGAGTTCTTCGCGCTGGGAATCACTCAGCGCAACCGATGGATCGGTCTGCGACGGGGCACTCCCCAGGTGGCTACCAACAACCTCGCCATCAACAACTGCAGCCACCAGGGGAACCAGGATACGTCGAGCACCGGGATCCTCCTCGGTCGGATACTCGGGAGCGAACTCACCTAGCTCTTCAAGGAGGAATGCGTAGTAGTCGGCACCTTCCTGACCGTCACGAATCTGGGAGACATTGACGTAGTGGATCTCCTCGATCCCCGATTCCTTCGCCGCCTCATCCATCGGCCCAACAGCATTCCGGCACCACGGACACGACGGGAATCCGAAGTAAATGACCCCATGACCATCATCCAGTAGCCCCCGCGCCTCATCCTCCGAGGCCGGCGAGAAGACATGATCATCAGGGATCTCTACCTCCAAGAAAGCGGTCCCGCTCTGCGTCATCATCCCGTTGAGGTCTTCGTATTCCTTGATGAATCCCTCATCACCATCACCGCTACCTCCGCAACCAGCAAGAGCAACGACTGATAGGAGAACTACGATCAGACGGAAAAGACGTGTCATGACGGCACCACATTCAAAACTACGGGAGAGACCTGGCTCTCATTGTGCCGGTCTCATCCATGTAAATGATGGGCCTATCTACCTAGTCACGCTCTAGCGCAGTTCCAGCTCAGGCACCCCCGTACATAAACCGCTGAGTCCCGGACCTCCCCGCACACGGATTCACTCTGCACTCAGATGGTCGTGCCTCCCGCGACCTCAACATTCGCCACGGCTTCTCTGCCGTAAGCCCACAGAAACAGTTCCGACGGTAGCCCTGTCACCACAACCCCGCGGCCCTTGGAGCCGCTTGACGCAGTCTTTCCGATCGAGGAGGAATCTCCATCCAGGGTACGGAAAGCAATAACTTGCTTGCGCCTAACTGCTTTGGCCGAGACTTTAAGCCTCTCCCACAGTGCACTCTGGGTTTTCTCGTCAAGTTGCTCCACGGGTATTCCGTTTGCTCGCCTCGCATCCTCACCGTGGATGTACCACTCGCCAAGCGAGTGGCGGTAGTCCTCCCGAAAATCACATGGCATCCACCGAAACGAAGCGGGGCCGCTTTCAAGTTGGCTGTCGAGTTCCTCGTAAGGCCATTGTTCCTTCGTGCGTTCCATCAACCGTCTGGCAGTGTTTTTCATCCCCAGCGTGTCAGCGGGTGCTTGGATGAGCGAGTGGTTGAGCGTCCAAAGGTGCACGGCAAGATCGTACGCACTCCATCCTTCGCACAAAGTCGGAGCATTCGGCCCAACCTGCCGAAGAACCGCACAGGCCACATCCCTACGTTCGTCCCGCAACTGAGCCGTCATGCTTCGATTATCAAGCGGTTACCTGCCCAGAACGGGGACGAAAAGCTAACCGGGCGGGAAGAAGAGTCCCGGCCAGAGAGGAACCCAGGCTGTCGCGACAGACCCCGAGAAATGTCAGGCACGGTGAGGCACGAGGCCAGCTGTCGTCTCGTGCAGTCCTCTAGCCTCTCGCGTGGCCCTCCAGCTTCATGTGCGGCCTTGCGGGAAATTGATTCCTGCTGTCAACCTGCGCCTCGGCCGGGGTCAATTCCGACCGGGTTCAATTCCGAGCCCCACGGCATGCTCAAGAAGATAGCGATGCGAAAGCTCCACAAGTAGCCATGTACAAGGCACAGTTGGTCCAAGTGCCCTCGGATATCGGCGGGATGCGCACGTACCTCGAGAGAGAAAAAACGGGTCTTCAATGGCCCACACCCGTATCATTCCCCTATCAATGAAGGCATGACTCCATGGGAAGGACCGGACCCTGCGGGACAGGATCCGTGCGAAGCCTTCCGTACGTGTCGACATCTATGCGGTTGCCGTCAACGAGGAACTTTTGTCGTTCAGTTCCTTCCTTGATGAATCCTGCGGCCCGAGCAACGGCTCCGGATGCTGGATTATTGACGCGATGGCCGAGCTCGAGCCGTTCCAAACCACCATCGTTCAAAGCCCAGTTTGCAACCGCAGTTGCACCACGTTTGACGAGACCTGAGCCTCGGTAGTCCGCGTGGATCCAGTACCAGAACCAGCCGGTGAGGTCTTCTCGATCAACACTCACGCAGACAAGCCCCACCAGTCGGCCACCATCGTCGATCGCATACGGGACATGGACGGAGTCTTGGGAAATAAGCCGCTTCACGTAATCCTGTGCTTCATCAAGGTTCGTGACCCGGCCTTGCCGGGACATGTCATCATTCGATTGAAAGGCCGCAAGAACATCCTCAGCATCATCGCTTCTCAAGCCTCGCAGAACAGCATCGATCATGGGCTTCCTTTCATCCGCCAATTGATCGTAAGCCAGGCACCTCGTCCCCGCCATTGCACCTGGCAATTTCAGCATGATTGCCAAACGTTTCGTCCCCGCCAATCTGAGCAGCGAGCTTCTCTTGCGTCCGTGTCACCGGCCTGTGAATGTGAAGCATCCCCGGCAGACTTTCCATCCATTTCGGCTTTCTCGAGTGAAGGTCCCTCACTCAATCAAGACCTCGGCGCCGTTACTGTTATGCCGCATGAAGCCTCGAGTATCCCGCAGGCTACGGTCCGATTATTCTGTTCAGTTACCCTGCTGATTCTCTCGATGTTTCTTCTCTCGATCGCCTAACGCCAGGTGTGAGATGAGAAAAGATATGCCGGTCAAGAAGTGGCTTTCTACCGGGGAATTCACCTTTCAATCTCCGGGTGTTCACTCAATCATCACACCCTCACCAGATCCGGATCGTAGGGTCTTGTTATAAGTAAAACTATGATGGCCGACCTGGTCGCCAACAAAGTCATCTACCGCACCTACGAGGGCGTGACCATCGTGCTTGACGAGAAGACGGTCGCTCTTGATTTCGGCACCTCTGCCGCCGATATCCTTTCCCAGCTCGACGTTGAGGCCGATGGTGACATCAACGATTTTTGGCTCGCCAACGTCCACCTTGAGTTCGAGCATGATGAGTTGAGCTTCGTCGAGGTGCCCACGTCCGCTGAGGATTCTCCGGTCATCGAGCTTCTCGATGCATCGGGCAAAACCCTGATCAGCGGGCGGCCAACCGCCGAGCAGATATTCGGGGCTCTTGGAGCAGCCGTGACCAGCGACGGTACGGATATTGCCAATGAGCCGGTGTGGCCCGAACTTGGCTTCCTGGGTTATCGGGAGACGAACCCCGACGAGCTCCGGGAGGATGCTGACGAGGAAGAAATGGAAGAGGAATAGTGGCAGGAGGAACTCGCCCTCGCCGAGTACTTCCAGTCATTCGCTCACGCCCGCCGTTCCTACATCGCCTCGAATCACGACATTTATCTGCCAGACAGTTACGACTTCGACTAAGAAGCACCGAAGCCAGCTCGACCGAGGCCGTTATTCAATTTGGGTGTGCATCTCCCTGCACCCAGATCTTCCTTTGAACGGCACCGGGACGGTCCCCTCCCTTCAGCAGGTGGACTTCATCCTTTTCAATGACGGAACCGGGCGACAGTCTTCCGCTCGCACTCGAAGCCTGAGAGTCCTCGGGGTTGTGGGTTGCGCACCCTCCCCTTGACCGTCTTCCCGACGTACGCTTGAAGTCCCCGCCCACGAACGGTAGGTGAACGATGAAGCCGACAACAATCGACGAATACATTTCCGCTGCACCCGACGAAATCCAACCTCGACTCCAGGAGATCCGGGAGGCAATCCGCGAGCGCATTCCCGACCGTGTCGAAGCGATCAAGTGGGGTAGCCCAGCTTTCTGCCATCCCGATGGAATGATCCTCGTCATGTTTTCCAGCCATAGGAAGCACGCCAACGTTGTGGTCACCCCCGGCGCTAAAGAGGCGGTCGCCGACAAGCTAGGCGATCTTGAGACCGGTAAGGGCTCTATCAAAATTCCGCACAGCATCCCGGTCCCCACTGATGCTATCCACGCTCTCGTCAATGAGAGGGTGAGCGAGTACTCCGAAGAAGGCGCCACCTGGATGTGACAAGTCCAAGCCTTGTGAACAAGGCAAGGCCCCGGCGCTACCTGATCTTCGGATACCATCGGGGCACATTGCTCATTTAGTGTGCTGGTTCCAGCTCAAAGATTTCCGATCTGAAAGCCCAGCAATGTATCGACAGTCATCGGCTTATCGGTGCCTGCTAGAGCCAGGAGGCAAGCTGCTGTGCCGAGATTTCGGTCAGCCACTTCTGCCAGAGCGGGCCGAAGGTGATGCGGCGGACGCCAAGGCTCTTAACTGTTTCCAGGTCGCCAGCACCGTGAGCGTCCACGGGATGTGCGGTGACATTGGCGGGGACGGACACTGCAGCAACGAACTCAACCTGCGCATGAGCCACCAGGTAGTGGATTGCTTCCACATCATCCTGGAGGAGCTTTTTTACATCTACGGACCGTCGCTCGTTGAACCATCCCAAGGGAACCGATCGAAGCTTGTTGGAAATGAGTCGCCTCATGCCGAGCTGATTGTCGGCATCGACCGAGTGAGTCCAGAACAGTGCACCGGAGTATAGGATCGCTCTCGCGGCGTAAGCAGCCAACGCCCACATAAGAAGCGGCCACACCCCCTCAGTGCTCCCCTCAAGGAGCCTGCGGGAGGCTTCAACAATGAGAATAAAGGGCAGCACGGAGCAGATCGACGACAGGAGCACCATGACGCTGGCGACCGTGAGTTTGCCTCTGATCGGAGCAAGGACAGAGGGTCTCGCAACCTTCTCTTCCGCCCGATATTCAGCCGATTCCATGTCCTCTGTGGACGCCTGGACACCCTCGACCATGCAAACCCCCTCTATTTTCCATGTTCATTGGGAAACTGTGCTCTATCCTAGGTTGTGAAGAGCAACGAGGGAAAGGGGCATCATGGCGCGAGACGCTCAGCCGCGGCAGGTAGGCAGGCCTGCCCGGATTTCGCGAGACAACATCATCGATACCGTTCTCGAGATCGGTATCGACCGAGCAACGATTGCTGCTGTCGCAGAGCGCCTGACAGTTGACCCCTCAACGCTTTACGGCCACATTAAGAATCGGGATGACATGCTGGGCGAGGCCGCCGATAGGGCTATTCGGCAGGCCAGGTGGCCGCAGGAAGCCATGACGGACTGGCGCACGTTCCTGGAAGCAATTGCCGACAGACTGTGGGAGCTTTACTGCAACAACTCGGGCCTGGCGCAACACCTGCGCAGCATGCCCATTGCCCCACCGGCACTGCTTTCCCGTTCCGCGCAGATCGTTACCACTCTCGTCGAACTATTCGATATCCCTCTCGGCGAGGCCGCGCTCGCCGTCGACAGCATCGGGGATTCCGTCATCGACTCCTTCATCTTTATTTCACAGCTCGATTCCAAGACGAATCCCGACGGTCCGACTATGCGAGCCGGCGCTCTCGCTTCCCTCCATGAGGCGATGGGAGGAGGCGTCGACGAGCAACTTGCCGACTACATCACGGTTCTCGAGGAAGCCCTCGGCCAAGACGGCGTACCCGGCGACTATTGGAAGGACAAGATCGCTCTCATCCTCGACGGTCTAACCTACCGCCTCGAGAAGCTGTAGAGATTCAACGCCCCACTTCCGCGCTTGCCGGTACCGCTTGGGCTGAGAAGTGCCAGAGCCCTCTTCCCTACTAGGCCGAAGCCTGAAGCTTTTCCCAATCCTTGCGCAGTAGCCCAAAGATCCACGAGTCGGAGACGACCCCGTCAACAATGCAGTCTTCTCTCATTGTCCCTTCAAGAATGAATCCGAGCTTTTGGAGCACTTTGCCCGATGCTGGGTTGCGAGTGTCGGCAGCCGATTGGACCCGGTTAAGGTTCGTGTTCTCAAACATCCACTCAAGCACGGCGCGCCCGGCTTCGGTCGCGTAGCCCTTGCCCCACTCTTCCCTTTTAAAGCAGTAGCCGAGCTCGCCACTGCGAAAGTCGGGGTTCCATTCATTAAAAGCGCACCACCCAACGAACGCGCCATCGGATCTCCGATCAACAGCCAGGCGAATACCTTTTTCGTCGCGCGCCATGGTTGCCGACCGCTCGATAAAGCGGTCGGCCTGCTCCCGCCTAGTCCACGGCGAGGAGTCCCAGTAGCGGAGTACGTACGGATCGCTTTGAAGGGCGTAGATCTCGTCCTTATCGGCAGCCCCAAAGGGCCGCAGGGTAAGCCGCTCGGTCTCGAGCGTTGGCGTCTGGAACGCCACGGGTCTAGTTTTTCTCCCAGGACCTGCCAAGCAGTGCCTCGAGGTCGCCGCGAATGAACTCATCGGCTACCGCGAGCGCCTCGTCGCGGTCCGCAAGATTGAGCGCGCCCACTTCTCCGGCGGCTTCGCTGTTCTCATAGCGGACGGACCCGCGTGAGAACTCAAGTTTCCACCCATCATCGTCTGAGAGGGTGATGAGATCATTGTCCCGTTCGGGGCCACCGAGTTCTTCATAGAGCGCTTCGAACAGTTCAATGGTCACGTCGTCGTTTGTTGCTGCGCCCCACGTGTCGGTAACTCGCAGTCCCGGTCTCTGTTCCATTTTCCTTAGCCTCCCGAGTCTTCTTTGCATTCCAGTCAAAGATCTTTTGCGTTCTGTTCGACCCTACCGAGGCCGGGTGGCCTCCGCCACAGTCTGGCAAATCTGCACCGAGAACATTCAGCCTCCGACCAGACACGACGAGTAGGCCAGCAGTCTCATCCAGGACATATTCACCCAACGAGTTGGTATCGAATGGTGCTTGGCTAGTCGCTGACGTCACGTATCCAGCACGTGAACTCGAGCGATAGTCGGAGATGAGGCGGGCTACGATAACGGGCGAAAGGGGGCTAGCAACGAGCATGACAACTGAAGAAGCAGCCAATAAATCGTCAGACCGAATTGAACTAAAAGAGGTCTTTCCACGACATGTGGTTGTCACAGTCCTTGGCCTTGCGGCTGTCTATGGCGCGCTGGAGCTCACCGGGAATCCGGTCAACGCGGTCGTCTTGGCAATCGTTGTCATGGTCGCGCTATGCCTCATCAAGGTTCCGGTGACGATTGCGCTCCTTGCGGCTGCGCTGCTTGGCGGCCTCCAAGCCGGCATGGGAATGGAGGGGGCGCTAGGCGCCTTCAATGACAGCCTGCTGTCCGGCGCACAGGTGGGCCTCACCTACGTCATGGTGGGCGCTCTGGCCGTCGCACTGTCGCGAAGCGGCCTCATTGAACTCTTTGCCCACTGGGTGACAACGAAGGTTGGGACCGACGAGCAGGAAACGAACAAGGGTGTGAAGTGGGCCCTCTACGGACTTTTTGTCGTGGCCTCCCTGCTTTCGCAGAACCTCGTTCCGGTCCACATCGCCTTTATCCCGATCCTTATCCCACCGCTCCTGGTTGTCCTCAACCGCCTAAAGATTGACCGGCGTGCCGTCGCCTGCATCCTTGCCTGCTCGATGAGTGCCGCCTATCTGCTCCTGCCAACGGGCTTCGGAGCGATCTATCTCAACGAGATTCTCCTGGCGAACGTCAACGATTTCGGTGCGGACCACGGCTTAACGGCTACGGCTGACATGGCGCCTCGCGCCATGTTCTGGCCCGTCATGGGACTCTTTGCCGGCATGCTTTTCGCCGTGCTCGTCACCTACCGCAAGCCCCGCACCTACGAGGCACCTCTTTCCACCTCGACGTTGGCAACCGCCCCGGCGACCGAACGCATCAAGCTCCGCCCCTACCCGCTGATCATGACGATCCTGGCACTGGCAGCCGCACTCTACTTCCAGATCGCCTTCGACTCGCTACTCATGGGCGCCATGGTCGGCTTTATCCTGCTCAGCATTGGCGGGATCTTTAGGTGGAATGCGCAGGATGATGTTTTCACTCAGGGCCTTCTGATGATGGCGCAGATTGCCGTGATCATCACCGTTGCCTCGGGCTTCGCCGGGCTCCTTGCCCAGACCGGCCACATCGAACCCCTGATCGCAGCCACCGCGGACTTCGTTGGCGGCAACAAGGCGTTCGGTGCTTTCCTCATGCTGTTTATCGGCCTGTTCATCACGATCGGTTTCGGCGACTCTTTCGCGTCCGTTCCGATCCTCGCCCCGATCTACATTCCGCTTGCTCTCGAGCTCGGCTTCAGTCCGCTGGCCACCATGGCACTACTGGGAGCATCCGCGGTCCTGGGTGATGCTGGATCACCCGCCTCAACGATCTCGCTCGGCGTCACCGCGGGTCTGAACGCGGACGGCAGGCACGACCACATCAAGGACTCGGTCATCCCAACCTTCCTGCACTGCAACGTTGGAATGCTGCTGTTCGCCTGGGTCACCGCACTCATGCTCTGACCCTGGCAACACGAGAAAATCGATACTGCACAGACAACTGTAACGAGCTACATACGAAGGATGCCGCCCGGAGCACGACACTCCCCGGGCGGCATCCCCAATCTGCTGCTGACTCGACTGGACAGAACTCGCCCTCTTGCCCGCTTCGGGCCTTCCGCCTGCCCCTTCAGGCTCGCCTACCGACCACCTTCGACAGCATTCACTTATCTTCTTCGCGCCCACCAACGCTGGGGTTTGGCATGGGCTTACCGGGCTTGTCGAGGAAGTGGAAGATCGTCCAGTAGAGGACGCCGATCATGACGCCACCACCGACAATGTTGCCGAGCGTGACAGGCAGGAGGTTGTCAACGAAGAAATTGCTCCACGTGAGGTCACCGTAGGCCGCGGGGTCGATCCCTGCCGCCGACCAGAACCCATCGCCTGCGAAGGTAACGATGAGGATGCCGAGGGGAATCATGAACATGTTGGCGACCGAGTGCTCAAAACCGGAGGCCACAAAGAGGGCGATCGGCAGCGTGACTGCCGCAACCTTGTCGATCGTGTTGCGTCCGCCGTAGGCAGCCCAGATTGCGAGGCAGACCATGAGGTTACAGAGAATACCGAGCGCGAAGGCCTCACCGAAGCCGTGGCTGACCTTCTTCATCGAAACATCAAGAACGACCGCTCCCCACCCACCATCGGCCTGCTCCCAGGTCTTGGCGAAGAAAATCAGGGCAACGATCGTCAGGGCACCGATGAAGTTACCGAGATAGACAATCACCCAGTTCCTCAGCAACTGCCATGTCGTAATCCGGCCACTGGCACGCGCAGTCAAGGTCAGAGTAGACGAAGTAAAGAGTTCGGCGCCCGTCAAGACAACGAGGGTGAGACCCGTGGAGAACACGAGGCCACCAAGAACCTTGGAGACCCCCCATGGCATATCCGCCGCGCCAACCTGGCTGGTGACAAAGAAAACGAAGCCGAGGGCAATATAGCCGCCCGCGGTCAGTGCAAGAAGAAAAGACTTCAGCTGGTGGCTTGTGGCCTTACCGAAAGCTGCGTCTTCAGCTGCCCTCGCCATTTCTGCCGGCGAAAGCACCCCGTTCTGGCTCGACATAAATAAATCCTCGTCTTGTCGCTATCTAACTCTCAGTCTTGTCGCCTCTAACGATTCTCGTAGTCGCTAATCTCAGCGACCTTCGGGCCATAGAAACCTGCCGGATCATGCTTCGCATCAAGCCACACATCAACGAGGGCGGTGGCGTAGATGGGAGCGATAATGTTCTGCCCCATGCACAGGATCTGAGCATCGTAGTTCTCCACCGCACCCCGTGCAGTAATGAGGTCATGGGCTGTCGCGGCGCGTGCGCCCCTGACCTTGCTTGCCGCGATAGCGGTACCAACACCGGTGCCGCAGATAAGAATGGCGCGGTCTGCTTCACCGTCAACAACCATCTGCGCCGCCCGGATCGAAACATCAGGATAGGTAACGTCCGGAGTCGATAGGTCCACAACGTTGCTGACGCGATTATCGCGCTCAAGATACTGCCTGACTTCTTCCTTCAGCGCCGCACCATTACTAGGCGCCCCGATCACAATCCTCATGTATACCCGCTCCTTAAGTAGGCTCACACGCAATATTAACGGCAATATACGGAAATAATAGGGGTTGGCGAAAGGGAATCAACGGACAGACCAAGTCTCTGGTGCACACACGGCAAGGTTTGGGACTAAAGCACCAGAATCGCTGTACGAATAGGCACAAATGGCCTTCGAGGGATCAGGACGAGCGAAGGTCCTGCGCCAGCATGACTATGATGTCCGAGGGGCCACGGACATAGGTCAGCTTGTACACGTCCTGGTAGTTCGCGACACCGCGCAGCGGGAGACAACCGTGCTTTCCCGCGATCTCGAGGGCCACATCAATATCCTCAACGGCAAGGGCCACTCTGTGCATACCAACCGTATTCGGCGCAAGCGGTTCTATCTCGATTGCCTCTGGATAGAGGTACTCAAAAAGCTCGATCTGGCCCTCACCAGCGGACGTCTCGAGCATGGCGATCTTGGCACGATTGCCGTCGAGGCCAACGGCCGTCTCAGACCATTCACCCTGGACGGTGTCGCGCCCAACGACGTGAAGCCCGAGATCGGTAAAGAATGCGATTGCGGCTTCGATGTCACGCACCGCTATGCTGACATTAACGAATGTGACCTTCATGTGTTCACACTAGGTAGGTATCACATGGGTTACAAGACCCTCGGCCAAATTCTCCGAGCAACGCGGAACCCGACCATCACTGTGATTTCACCGCATAGACGCGAAATCGGCGTTGAGTCACTTCGATCGGAGAGTTCTTCGCAAGTTTGGTTAGAACTTCACGATGATCGGCAACTCGAAAGCCCGGCACATCCCACGGCACAAGAGCAGTATAGGTGACGAGTGCCTGCACATCCGCAAACGTCATTGCTCCCGCCCATTCATCCACGGTATCGACAACAAGCCCGGCAGTTTCCAGCTGAGCGACGTATGACTTAGCAGTGACCTCGGGGTAGAGATATTCGGCGCCGAACCATTCGTGGAGTTCTTCCGCATCGAACCCCGACACTTGCTGGGTCAGGTATCGACCTCCGGGCGCAAGAATTCGCGCAATCTCGCTCGCATCCATTCCTTCGTGCCTAGACATGATGAGATCGAACTGGTCGTTCTCGAATGGCATCGGATCGTCGTTGTCCGGGTCGTACTGTCTAACCTCGATACCGCGCGGCAACAGGACTTCTTTCGCGACCGGAACATTTGGTTCCCAGCCTTCTGTAGCCAAAATAGCTGGACTCCCCTGCCACCCAAACGTGTCAAGGAGGCGCGTTAGGCGCTCGCCACCGCCCGTTCCCATATCAAGGACGCTTGCGGCAGATTGGACGGCTACGGCACAGTCCTCTTCAAAGTCCCACCAGGGCTCGTCTGCTTTCATTCGACCGTCAAGCCGAGAAAAATCCCAGCCAACCATGCTTGCTTGGTCGTGCAGTTCAGCCAGCTCATCAATCAGCTTCGAGTCCATCACTCCCCCGTTCTGGTCCAGAATTCATCCTACCGTTACGCCAGAGAGTTCTTACACTGCACCAGAGAAGGGCGTCCAAGGCTCCGGTGCTCGCGCAATGATTGCTCGGTGCAGACACAAAGGCCTCGGGCAATCATTGCTCGGGGCAGTCGAGCTCAACAACGGGGGCACGTCGATGGCACTCAACAACGAGGCATTCAACAAGTGGGGGATGGCGTAAGTACCATCCCCCACTGCTGTCTTAAAGCCTGCTTCTAGGCATTAACCGTCGCCGGCTCAGCCTCCTGCGTCGCAACCGGGCGAGGCTTGGAAAGGCCCATAACCTTCTTGCCGAGTGCCATCGAGGCCGGCCACGCCACCATCGTCAAGCAGAATGCGATGGGCCAAGCGATGATGAACTGGCCGGGCCAGGCCTTCAGCCATTCCATGGAGGGGCCGGAGAAGATAAGGCTGAGGAGGCCCGACATAACCGAGGCCATAATGAGAGTCATGATGACCTGCGTGATGAAAAGCTGTTTCTTGCTCAAGATAGATCTCTTTCTGGCGGACGGCAGCACCACGGCGAGATGGCGCTTCCGCCCACAAGTGGATGTATAGCGCCAGGGGTTCGCACGGATGCGACTTCATCTCACTAGGAGGGCTGGAATAACCACACCAGCCTTGATCTTTTAGGCAAGCATCAGAGTACCAACGAGATTCTGAAATCGCCGAACTAGGTGAAAACAATAACGTCCATTTGCGACCGGGGAACTCTTACTCTCTCAAACAACAGAGCAGTTCCAGGCAAAGGCCCGGCGCCAACAACGCATCGTCGGGCTTAGCTTTCTTCAGCACGGCCACCGCCGCGGTGTTCGATACTCGACAATTAGTCATCACACATCGTCGGCCCGAGCCACCTCGAACACCATAAGAGGCTCGGCCGGGGTTCCCTCAAACCGGTTTCGCTCCCAGTCTCGCCACACATTCGCCACCCTGAGCCCCGCGTTCTCAAGGTCCGCTCGTATCTGTTCTGCGCTTCGGAATTGTAACTTCTGGTCACACTGAAGGACGGCGCCACTTTCCAGGAATTCATTGCGAACATGCATGACGACGATGCCGTCGGCGCCGGGCGGCTCGGTCACCAGCGACTCACGTAGCCTGCCTGCAGGAGTATCTCTCTCTGAAGGCATGTCGTTCCATTCTTTCCACGCTTCGCGGAGCGGATTGCGGGACTCAAAAAGCAACCGTCCACCACAGGTGAGTCCAGCCGAAATATCGGCGAGGGTGCGATGCCAATCGTCGCCGAGGATATGCATGGAAACATTGCCGCTCATAATCACCAGATCAGCCGAATCCGGTTCGATGCGACTACTCGTGCCACGCACCCACTCCACCCGATCGGAACCTGGCCGTTGCCGAGCGAAATTGAGCATGCTCTCCGACGGATCAATTCCCAGGATTCTTCTGCCGGGTGCTGCGAGCGTGACCGTAAGAATCCCCGTTCCGCACCCAAGGTCGACGATCGTTCGCACCTTAAGTCCATCGGCCTGGGCTCGGAAGAAGTCATGGTCCGGCCCGTCCGGGTTGTCGATGTCGTAGATCGCGACGAGTCGCGGATCGTCATAGCTCATGATCAGCGCTTTCTAACTGGAGAAGTTAATTCCGGGGCCATGTCGTTCACCCTCGCCCACGACGATTGGGCCGCTCGCGTGAGCACAGAACGACAAACTATATCAGTGTTATTCAGCTGACATTTTAGCTATAATTTATGGCACGTATCCGTATCGGATCCAGATCCGGATCCTGCCATTTCCCCAACCTCACTATGACGTTCCCGGCGAACCCATCTCGGTTCCCGGGGCTATGTATGTCGCAACGATGCGACGAAAAGAAATCATGGAAAAGTATTTGCCGGCATTGATGCTGGCACGACGGGCACGACCGTCATGATCTTCGACGACCAGGGCAACATCATGAGTAGCGGATACTCGGAGTACCGCACAAAGCACCCTCATCCCGGGTGGGTCGACCAGGACATGCACGAGCTGTGGGCAGGCCTCTGCATTGCCGCCAAGCAGGCAACCAGCCGGTTCAAGGGCGATATCTCTCAGGTCGTATCGATTGGCGTCTCCTCTCAGCGCGGCTCATTCGTTCCTGTCGACGAGAACTGGGATCCTCTTATTGATTCAATCGTCTGGTCAGATACGAGGGCAACGAAGGAAGCCCAGTGGATCAATAAGGAGTTCGGGCACGACGAGTACTACTCGATTACCGGCCTCAATCCGTCGGCTATCTGGGTTTACCCGAAGATCAAGTGGCTTAAGGACAACCGCCCAGAGGTTTACGAGAAGACCTGGAAGTTCGTGAACGGTCAGGAGTGGATTCTCCACAACCTCGGATCGACCGAGCTGTTCGCCAATCCTTCGGCGCTGAACTACAACGGCATGTTCGACATTACGACCCTCGATTATGCCCCGGAGCTGTTCGAGCGTGCGGGGCTCGACATGGATCTCATGCCGCCCCTCGTTCCGGACCTGCGCCGGGTTGGCACGGTTTCTGCAGCCGGAGCTGCGGCCACCGGTTTTGCCGAGGGGACGGTCCTCTCCCCCGGCGGTGGCGACCAGCAGTGTGCCGCTGTCGGTTCGGGCGTCAACAAGGCTGGTATGGCGGAGCTGTCGCTTGGCACTGCGGCCGTCATGGTGGCCCAGCTCGATGAAGCACCGGACATGGTGGAAAACCTGACCAGTGGTGTCTCGTTCGGCGCTCACGCTATCCCGCACCGCTGGGACATGGAGGGAACAGCCCATGCTGCGGGCGTCGTCCTGCGCTGGTGGCGCGACACCTACGGGCAACCGGAGGTCGAGGCAGCAAAGGCCCTAGATCTCAATCCCTACGACATCATCACCCTCGAGGCCGCCGAGGCCCCGATCGGATGTCATGGGCTCCTGTTCTTCCCGTTCTTCAACTCTCAGGCCAACCCGCACTTCCACGACAATGCTCGCGGCGGAATGCTTGGCATCACCCAGATCCACACCCGCAAGCATGCCGCTCGTGCCGTGCTCGAGGGTGTCATCTACGAGTTGCGCATGGCGGTGGAGGCCATGGAAGGTGCACTCGGCCGCCCGTTCGACACAATCCGCCTGTCGGGCGGGGGTGCGAAGTCCCTGTTCTGGAGCCAGATGCAGGCCGATATTTACGGCCGCCGGGTCGAACGCCTCAAGGTATCCGAATGCGCCGTCCTTGGAGCAGCAATTCTCGGTGCCGTTGGCGCAGGCGCACTGCCCGATCTTGACGAGGCGATCGAGAACATGGTCCATACTCACGGCTTCATTGAGCCGAACATGGCGAACCACGCGGTCTACACCGAGTACTTCCACGTGTTCGAGAAGGCGTTCCTCGCACTCGTAGAAGGAAACGTCTACAACGAGCTTGCGGAGGTAACTTCGCGCCACAGCCAGGGTACCGCGTAGGCCCGAGCGATAGGTCAGCAGCACTCGCCAATCAATTGCTTTGACATAGTCAAGAACCCACCCCAATAGCTGGAACAGCAAAGGGCCTTCCCGCGGAGATTGATTTCTCCAGCGGAAGGCCCTTTGCCATGCCGCCGCAGTTCATTCGGCTTCCTAGTTCCCTAGCCTCCTGGGCCACTAGCGGGAACGACCTGGTACGCGAGAGTGCGACGACTGACCGGTTCAGTATAGAAGGGCAACTGCCTTGTCGACGAGTTCTTCCAGGCGAACCACATCAATCTGGTGGGCGGTCGTAATAACAACTGCTTCACGATCGGGAACGATGACGAGCGACTGCCCATCCGTTCCGTGGCCAAAGAAGATCTCGTTCTTCTTGCCCAGCCAGAGACTGGAGCCGTAAGCCCAGCGTCGGAACAGCGGATTCGTTGGGGTGTCTTGCTCAGGCGTGAACTCGGTGAACTGCTTCATGCGCTCGATCCACTTGGGCGATACAATTCCCGCGCCTTCATAGAGCAAGACGTCACCGATCTTTAGGAGATCGTGGGGGTGCAACCAAAGCCTTGTCGCACCGGCAAGGTACTTGCCGTACCGCTCCCAGCTGTAATCGGTAATTTCCAGCGGATTGAAAAGAACTCGCTGCACGTAGTCTTCGAGATCTTCTCCAAGGAGTTCCTGAAGGACAACAGACAGAAGGTAGAACCCAGCATTCGAGTACAGGTAGTGCTTGCCGGGCTCGTGCACAATTGGAGCGTTGACGATGTAGTCAATGTATTCGGAGGGATCGAGGTGCCCGATATCCCCTCTCATCATCAGGACCTTGTCGTAACCGATCGTGTGGTTCATAAGGTGCTTGATCTTGACCCGCTCAAGCTTCTCGCGGTTTTCCTCATTCGTGAGAGTACATAGCGGCTCGAGTATGGGCCACACGGGAGTCTCTTCCGTGAAGTCATCCCGGCTCTCGACGATCGTGCCGAGGACAAGCGCCATGACAGTCTTCGACAGCGACCTAATGTCCGACGGCTCGGTTCGCCCGCCGAAGGCATGGAAGAATTCCCTGTCCGCCTGCTTGACCAGCAGGGAATGCATGTTGAGCTTATTGCCCTCCCCGTCGGTGGCTTTTTCGAAGAGATCAACGAGTCCGTCAAACTGCTGCTTGTCCATTGCACTCCTTGCATACGGCGATATCCCCGCCACCATACCAAGCAAGCTTACGCCCCGACTTGCTATGCACATTCAACGAGAACGCCTGCTCGACGGAGCAAGAATGGCAGGCCGCAGCCTGCCATCCGCCAACATATGTAGTCGTTGAACTAGGTGCTTAGAACCAGTTCTCAGCAAGCAACTTCAAAGAGCGTTCCCGCACGGCAGGATCGTAGGAGTAGGTGGTCGTGATGATTTCATGGGCCCCAGTTTCTTCGACGAACTCGTCGAGCCGACGGACCACATTTTCCGGGGAACCGACCGCTCTGATTTTGAGCATCGGGTTATCAATTTCCCGCGCCTGCTCGGGGTCAATCGGCGGCTGGATCTTCCGCTTTCGCCCCATAGCAGTGTCGGCGAACATTTGGAGAATGGTGGTGAACTCCCGCTCCGCTTCCTCATCGGTGTCCGCAACAAGAACGTTAATTCCAGCAAGAACGTAGGGCTTCTCGATCTGTGCGGTGGGGGCTTCGGTTGTGAAGGATTCCCGGTACACGGCAATCGCCTGGTTCACCTGGTCCGGAGCAAAGTGCGAGGCAATGGAGAACGGCAGGCCAAGCTGGCCAGCGATCGATGCGCCGTTTACGGTAGAGCCGAGAACCCAAATCGGCACGTTTGTTCCCGCGGAGACAGCAGAAACAATCGGCAAGGCCTGCCCCGCACCCCGGTCGCTAAACCACCCCTGCATCTCATAAATGTTCTGCGCGAACTCCTGCGGCTCAGCCGAGGACCTGCTCAGAGCCCGCGCTGTCATCTGGTCAGTTCCGGGCGCCCTACCAAGACCCAAATCAATACGGCCCGGGTACATCTGTGCGAGCGTCCCGTACTGTTCAGCAACCATGAGAGGTGCGTGGTTGGGAAGCATGACGCCACCCGAGCCAACCCTGATCCGCTCGGTCTCCGAGGCGGCACGTCCGATCAGGATGGAGGTGGCACTCGAGGCCAAATTAATAGTGTTGTGGTGCTCCGCGAACCAGAGCCGCGTATAACCAAGCGTGTCAGCAATCTTCGCAAGCTTCATCGAATCTTCGATTGCATCCCGGGGCGTTGCCCCTTCCGAAATGCCAACAAGGTCAAGAACACTGAGTGGTACGCGAGCCAAAAGGATTCCAATCGTCG
This sequence comes from Flaviflexus sp., assembly GCF_052087705.1. Taxonomy (NCBI): domain Bacteria; kingdom Bacillati; phylum Actinomycetota; class Actinomycetes; order Actinomycetales; family Actinomycetaceae; genus Flaviflexus; species Flaviflexus sp. The sequence continues at coordinate 17,599 of NZ_JBQCYC010000027.1, forward strand.
ATATCGAGCGCCGGCATTCTCACCGGCCACCTGTCCTCGGCCCAACCTATCGACAGTCCCCAGTATTGGCTAGGCTCCTTGCGGACAGCGGAAAAGTCCATTGTCAGCGGACATTATTACCCAAGCCCCGCTCCCGCCAGTCCCACTTCGTCCTAAGGACGACGCGGCGACACAATCGTGTCACCGCGCTGTCAGTCATCGGACCGCAAAAACCAGACGGTTTAGTCCTTTATAGGCTCATGTACTTTTCTGCGAGGGCAGCGCCTTCGCCAAGTGCCTGGAGCTTTGCCCATGCAATCTGCGAGTGGAGGCGCCCGCCGAGACCGCAGTCGGTAGAGGCGATGACGTTCTCGGGGCCCACGAGTTCCGCGAAGCGGATGATCGACTGTGCCACGGTCTCGGGGTGTTCCACGATGTTTGTGTTATGCGAGATGACACCGGGGATCAGCTTTACGCCCTCGGGGAGCTTCCGGTCCTGCCAAATCTTCCATTCCCACGCGTGGCGGGGGTTGGCTGCTTCGAAGCTGAAGCCCCCTGCGTTGGCCTCAAAGATCGTGTCAACGATGTCGTTGAACGGAACATCGGTGGTGTGCGGGCCATGCCAGGAACCCCAGCAAATATGGATACGCACTCGGTCGCGGTCAATGCCCTTAATGGCTTCATTGATCTCTTCGACTGAGTGACGAATGTACTTGAGGTACTCGTCGACGGTCGGCTCGGGATTGATCTGGTCCCACGAGTCGGCAAGGTCGGGTGCATCGATCTGAAGAGTATGTCCAGCATCGACGATCGCCCGGTATTCCTTATTGAGTTCTGCCGCCACCGCCATACCAGCATCGTGGCGTGACTCGTAGAAGGCGTTACCCATGGACGAGAGCATTCCGGGCGAGATTGAGGAGATAAATCCGCGGCCTTCGGCTCCCGCTCCAGACAGTGCTGCACGGAGGCCCTCGGCGTCAGCCTTCACAGCATTCTGGCCCGTGTAGGTGATCTCCTTGATGATTGCGGGCGCCGTCGGGCTGTCCAAACCAGCCATGATCCCCGCATTGTACGGATCGGCGAGATATGCCTCTTTAAATGCCTGGTAGTCGCGACGGTTTGCGTAGGTCGTGAGCTCCGGCTCATCGTACTTGCCGGGGACAGCATTCGGGTTCGGCATGATGCCGTTCTTGTGCTCGGCAAAGCCCAGGCCGTCGAAGCGGTGCCAGGCGTAGTAAACCCAGGCGGTCGGTTCAATTTCCTCGACCATGGGCTTGCCGTATTCACCATCGTTAATGATGTCGATTCCGGCGTTGATTTGGCGGGCAACAACGTCGTTGGTGTGGGCCTGCAGTCGCTCGTCGAACTCTGCTCGATCCAGCTCGTTGTTCTGAAGGGCAATGTTCTCAGCAATTAGCGCTTCGGGGCGGGGTAGCGAACCAACGTGGGTGGTGCGGATTCTATTAGCCATTCGAATTCTCCATTCGTCTCGCAATCGAGCCTATGTGGTTCCACCCAAATTTCTATCCCGGTCCATTCTTCGGAAACACGCCTGCGCGATTCAACGGATAAGTGTCAGCCCCATCAGCTAAGCGAGCGCCCGAACACCTAAGCGAGCACCCGATCAGCTAAGCATGGGCCTTATCGTAGGCTTCTTGCGACTGGAGAATGCCACCTAGTTCCCTTTCGACGATTCCCTTGAGATCACTGAGTGGGCTGGACAGTTTGTTTCCAAGCTCTGTGAGTTGGTAGTCGACGTGGGGCGGGATTGAACTGTGCACGGTTCGCACTACCGCCCCTTCACGTTCAAGCTGAGCAAGGGTTTGGGACAGCATACGGTCACTGACACCGTCCACGTGGCGGCGGAGCTCACTGAATCTCATGGGCTCACCGTTCTCCGATAGCGCAACGATGACGAGCGCACCCCACCTTCCGGTGACGTGATGAAAAACATCGCGAGATGAGCACATTCGCGAGAAAACATTGGGGTCCGGGAGCGAACCAAGGGTGTCGTCGTTGCTGGCCATACCCCCATCCTAATACTTCTTCACTAACTTCCAGTATTCACTTTCTTTTAGTTAGTGCTATTGTTTTCATGTTGGACTTTCCCACGACGTTAGGACAAGCATGAACTTCGCAGTTACTGGAGCAACCGGCCACCTTGGTGGTTTCGTTATTGATTACCTTCTTGAGCGGGGTGTGGCCCCCGAGGTCATTACCGCAATCGTCCGCGACGAGCAGAAGGCTGCCGATCTCGCAGCGCGCGGCCTGACAATCCGCGTAGCCGACTACGAGAACAAGGAGGCTCTCACGAAGGCACTCGAGGATGTCGATCGTCTGGTCCTTGTTTCCAGTAGCGAAGTGGGCAAGCGTTTTGCTCAGCACTCGAACATCATCGAGGCCGCTCGGGCCGCGGGTGTTTCTTTCATCGCCTACACGAGCCTTCTTAACCTTGATACCTCCGAGCTTGGCCTGGCTCCCGAACACCGGGATACCGAGAAGCTCCTTGCCGAGTCCGGAATTGACCACACGATCCTGCGTAATAGCTGGTACTGGGAGAACTACGCTTCCGCCCTCGACTCCGGACGCGCCGCGGGTAAGTTCTTTGGCGCTGCCGGTGCCGCGAAGGTTTCGGGGGCTGCTCGCCGCGACTACGCCGAGGCCGCTGCCGTTGTGGCAACAACGGATGGTCACGCTGGCAAGGTTTACGAGCTTGCTGGTTCCCCGAGCCTCACCTACCAGGAGATCGCCGACGCCGCGGGCCAGGTCATTGGCTCCGAGGTCACGTACGTGGATCAGTCCGTCGAGGAATACCGGGCCACTCTCGAGAGCTTCGGTCTCCCCACGGAAGCCGCCGCTGCCTTTGCGGGGATGGAGCCCGCTATCGAAAACGGCGCCCTCTACTCGGAGAGCACCGACCTTCAGGATCTGATCGGCCGCCCGTCAACATCCGCAGCGGACGCACTCTCCGCCTGACCTCAATCAAACGAGCCCTTCAGGGTTCTGTCCCTGCCCGGTGAACATTCGTCGGGCAGGGACTTGTGCTTTCTCATCCGCCCGGGCCGATCATCGCCACGTTGATCGACGTTTCCGCACATTGATGACCCTTTTGGAGATCTTCTGGAGCCTTTCCACCCAGTTTCGATTCTCGCAATCTCCTTTAGAAGCACTCTGTGGTCAGTCTTCGTTTGCACCATTCTTTGACGCGCTTCTAATACCACCTTTTGCCCGATGAGTCATTGATTATGGACAAGTAGACACTTTCTGGGAAAACACTTCGGATAGTTATGGCGGTCCCGCTAAGCTAAGAATTTCGCCGCTCCCTACTTGAAAAAGAACTATGTCTTCCAGAGCGAATAACTCAGAGATCACAGAAAATCAGGCACAGACGACAGATACCGGGCAGGAAAATCCCCGGAAGTTTATGCCGTGGCTTAAGACAGATCCGCTGATCTTTCTAGCCGCAGGCGGATTCATTCTTGTCTTTGTCGCTGGCACCATCGCATTTAGCGAGGGCGCCCGCCAGCTGTACGGCAACGTGTCCGGTGCCCTTATGGAGAACTTCGGTTGGCTCTATATTGGCGGCGTCTCACTGATCTTCATTTTCCTTATTGTGCTGTTTGTTTCCCCGTACGGGAACCTCAAGCTCGGTGACGATGGTGACGAACCCGAGTACTCCACTCCCGTATGGTTTGGGATGCTGTTCGCTGCAGGTCTTGGTGCCACTCTCATGTTCTGGGGAGCGGCAGAGCCACTGCACCATGCTTACAATCCACCGCGTGGCGACATGGAACCCATGTCGCAGGAGGCCATCACTCAGGCCTTCGAGTTCACGTACTATCACTTCGCGGCGCACATGTGGGTGGTCTTCACCCTGCCCGGCCTGGCGCTCGGCTACTTCATTTACAAGAGGAAAATGCCGGAGCGGATGTCTTCCGTGTTCGCTCCGCTCCTTAAAGGCCAGATCTACAGGTGGCCCGGCAAGCTCATTGACGCCGTCGCCATCATCGGCACCACGTTCGGTATCGCTGTTTCGGTTGGTCTTGGTGTGCTCCAGATCAATGCTGGCATGAACATCATGTGGGATGTGCCGATCGCCTCCCACATTCACCTTGCCATCATTCTTCTCATCACCGTCGCCGCCTGCATTTCCGTCGGCACCGGCCTCGACAAGGGCATTAAGATCCTGTCGAACATCAACATCGCGCTCGCCACCGGGCTCATGATCTTCGTCCTGCTCGCAGGACCAACCCTCACCCTGATTGAGCAGAGCGTCGAATCCTTCGGCATTTATGCTTCGTCACTCCCCGAGCTCATGTTCTGGGTTGACAGCCACAACGAGAACCCAGACTTCCTATCCACATGGACGGCGTTCTACTGGGCATGGACGATCTGTTGGGGCCCCTACGTGGGGATGTTTATTGCCCGAATCTCCCGCGGTCGCACCATCCGCGGCTTCATTGGCGGCGTCCTTGGGCTAATCTCAGGCTTCGTTCTCATCTGGTTCTCGATCTTTGGCCGCGCTGCCCTGGAAATGGAAAAGGACAATCCGGGGGTTCTCACAGAACCCGTAGTCGAAAGTGGCCGAACCGAGATGGCGTTGTTCAGCCTGCTCGAGCAATATCCCGCCTACGGCCTGGTCGGCACAATCGCACTCATCGTGATTGTTGTCTTCTTCATTACCTCAATGGACTCCGCGGGGCTCGTCATGGACATGTTTGCCACCGGCGAAGAGAACAAATCACCCACGATCTATCGCGTCGGCTGGGTGGTTGGAATCGGCGCCGTTACCGCAGCCCTCCTCCTCATCGCACCCGATGATGGCATCACGGCAATCCAGCACGTTGTCATTATCGTGGCATTGCCGTTCTTCCTCATCGAGTTCTTCATGATGTGGGCGTTACTCAAGGCAATGAGCGAAGACCGCGCAGCCGAAGCCCCCGTCAAGACAAGGCAGTGGGATCGAACGTTCGACGCTGACGCTCTCGAAGAGGGCGCTAGCAGGCCAGCACCCGGATACGACGAGGACGGCAATCCGCTCCCCGAGCCAACCTGGCAACATGAGGATGGTGCCTGGTTACTCGAAGGTGACATCAAGGTTGCTGGCGACCTAGCAGTCGGCGGCGAGATCGACGAGACCTGGGAAGGTCCCGAAACCGACTCCGAATCGGACACCGATCCCGAGTTGGAATCCGAGACCAACCCCGAACGGTCTACGCAGAAGGACTAGGTTCACTCACCGCTGTCCCCGGGTAGCCTCACACAGGCACCCGGGGACATCCCTTTCTTAGCGGCACAATCAGGGTCTGCCTCCCCCACTATCAATCACCACCACGCCTTACGTGTCGTCACAGTGGCAGGGTGACGACACCTGCATCGCTTCCACACACGGTCCGCTGTAACCGGGGACTCGGCCTTTAAATGTGGTTACTTTTCGGAACTGTCGTTGCCGTGGTCATCATCGGCCTTATCGGCAGCGAAGCTCCCATCGATGCTGTTCTCATCACCTCGGGAGCCACGGCCGCCCTCATCCTTCTGTGTTACGCACTCTCACCTCGCGTGACCATCTCTATCGCCGAAGGAACGGTCCGGAGCAAGAAGGGGACCTTCCCGTTCTCCGCCATAGCGGAGGTCCGGTTCATTCACTGGTCGCGCGCCGGGCACTCAGCTGAGTTTTTTAGGGATGACGGAAAGAGGCTAGCCACCGTCGCTCTGACGAGAACCGTTTTCGCCACCGCAACGACCGAACCGTGGATAGCACTACGTCACGTGGTGCGGGCCGCGGCCTCAGCACGGATAAACCGCCCCAAAACGAAGCCCCTACCGCCTCCCGGATCCATCAGCCCTCTCCGGTTCCCATTGAACGTTAAGATCTTCACTTTAGATCACGTACTCCACATTCTTGATGCTCAGATCAATTGGGTCATGGCTGGGAAGAAACCCAGCAGTCAGAAAGCCCCATTCGCAACTCTCTCCCGGGCCGTTGTTTACATGGGATAACCAGACTCATCAGCACTAACCTGGCAGATTATGGAGCAGCGGGCAGCTGTCATACCTTAGCCCGTGCTTTCCGAATCGGCGCTCGGTTTCACGACGTACCGGCACCGACACACCCAGGCACCGACCGCTTTCTCCAGCATCACGAAGCCCCGGGACGGAATCATGCTGTTCCGCATCCGGGGCTCTGTTGCAATTTAATGGTCAGCTCAACACTGACGCAGTTACATCAGTCCCCGAACGCCGCTTTCATGCAGCGCATTGCGGCAAGCGTCTTGGGTACGCCGATGTAGGGCATGAGGTGGACGAAGCACTCGGCAACCTCTTCCTTGCTCATTCCGGCAACATCAACAGCGGTCTTGATGTGGCCGGTAAGCTGCGGTTCGACGCCTCCCATGGCGGCAAGCGCTGCCATGTTCAACATCTGCCGGTCACGTAGCTCCAGTCCTCCACGCTGGTAGGTGCCACCAAAGACGGCTCCAACAACCCAGTCGGACGATCCGGGAGCGAACTCATCCAGTTGCTTCTTCCAGGTTTCTGCGCCTTCGGGTGTCTGAGTCTCGGCAACAAACTGGTTGCCCTCATCCATACTTAGTTCCACTGTTTCCTCCTGGAATACGGCTCATTAAGTCCCCGCCATGCTAACAGTCGCTTCTCTCGCCCAGCCGCTGCACCGTTCGCACTTTGCTTGCTTTGTTCTCATCTTTTACAACTCACTCTCGATGTCATTGGCAGCCTGCACCGGGTGGATCGATCTTTACTTCCCTTCTTCATTGGATTGCTCTCTCCATTGAATCTCACCCACACGCTCCTCGTTTTCGGTAAAAATGGTTTGTGTCTTTTGAAGAACAGAAAGCCCTGGAGCGTGCGCACAAGATGTGGAACGGCGTGCTGTTTACTGTTGGCCTCGTCGGCGTCATAGCCCTCGTCATTGTTCTGCTTGGCGGGGTGGCTGGATATCCGGGCAACGTCCAGCACATCATGGGGCAAAGCACCAAGGCCACCGCAACCGTCACAAACATTCAGAAAGTTGATTTCTGTACTCGTCGCAACCGGGATCAATACACCCTGACGTGGCAAGAGGATGGAATGAGCAGGACCGAGACGGTTGGGAGATGTGGGGACCCGTGGGACGTCGGAGACAAACTGACCGTCTGATCCACTGAGGCTGAGCCCTACACCGAAAGCCCATGGGTGATGCGCTCCATGATCGTTCTCCTAACCACTGCCCTAGGGGTAACTGGCTGGCTTGCTTGGCGGGGCCGCAAGAAAATCAAAAAAGCCGCCGAGAGCGCTCTGAACGGGACGTGGCAACCGCAGGTCTATTCAACAATCGGTTTGCCTGGCGCCAGGAATTTCCGAATGAATCCGCCCCGCCCAAACCGCAACCGAGTATCCGACTGGATCCGTGTCCTTTACAAGCCCGAAGGCGAATATCAGATTCCTCTCGATGTCCCCGGCACCCTTTACATTGACGGTTTCCAGGGCGACCGCCCGAGCGGCCTGTCCCTCCACGAGACAGCTGATGGGCGGCGGGTGTGGCGCTGGCACGGTCGCATGAGGGAACAGAAGCTCCGCTAACCGGAAATGATTTGACCTGCGTTTGGTTCCGACCAGTCGCCCTGCCACTGGGTTGGCGCCAGAAGTGATTCTGTTCAGCAGAGTAGGCCACTTCAACCTCGAGGGGTGTTTGGTATCCGAACGCGCCGTGGAGTCGTTTGTTGTTCCATATGCCAGGTAGCCATTCCCAGGGCCTGGAGAGGAAGGATATCGGCTTTAACCGTCGAGGCACCATTCCAGTTTAAGTGCCGAGGCGACAATCCAACCGGCAATATGGCGCGCGAAGACTTCGTTGATGAACGACACGCACGTAAACTCGGACCAGGTCGCGGCGTAGTTGTCACAGACGTAGGGCTGGCTGGACCCGCAACAAACTGACGCTCGGCAAAACCGGAGGGAAGATCGAGCTTCAGATCAGCAAGTAACGTGATCGTGCTAAGCAAGTTCAGCAATACGAGGATTAGCCGGGAAGTCTATTTCGGCCGTGAGAGCATCGGGATTGCCCTCAAGCCCAAAGGTACTGAGCACGATTTCTCGTGGGATGTAACCGCACACAAAGGCATCGAGCACCGCAGAGCCATAGCCGCTACCACCGAGGGCACGCTGATCTGGCAGTCCGGGATACAATTGACCGCTTCGTCCCCAGAAGACTCAGACCGTTAACGTCTCATTGCATCGGGCCGGGCCGTCACGCATCAGGAAGGCAAAGTTGCTGCGCGCCAACGCTGTGCGCGCAGAGTTCGCCAACGGATGGCACCTCAGAACTGTTTTCTCGAATCACTGACGCGTCAAACCAAGCAAGCGGACTCGTGCCCGCCGAAACTTAATCTTCGAGGACGTAGCGGAGGGTCTCCACAACTTGATCAGTGGTCTTGCACCAGGCTTGCGCGCCACCATCAACTTCCTTGAGTGCATGCACAATATCTTCATCATGGAGCGTGATGTAGGGGGTGCCGAGAGCGGCGCAGTAGCCAGCATCGAATGCCGCATTCCACTGCTTGTACTTGTCACCGAATCGGACGACAACAAGATCAGCCTTTTCAATCAAGGTACGGGTGCGGATCGCATTAACCTTCGCAGACTGGTGGTCACGCCAGAAGTCACTGGGGGTATCACCGAGATGATCACCCGCCGCATCGCTCGCAGGATGGTCGGTCACCGGTGCAGTGAAGACAACATCGAGTCCTGCCTCTTCCGCACCCCGGCGGACTTCCTCACGCCAGTCACTGTGGATTTCACCGGAAAGGTACACGTTAAAAGTCATGACAGATACTCCCCTCAGTAGCTTTGAACGGAATTGTTCGTCCTTCTTCAACCATCCTATAGATAAGAAAAAGAGACACCACCCTCTCAGCCGCCCGCTAAGCCTCGACGCTCATCATTACTCAATCGGAATCGCGGAACGTCATTTTGTCTGGAATAACTCCAAGCCCGACGCTCGCACTGCCGATTCTATGGCTTCGGGGACAAGCTGGAAGTATGCCCACTTCCCCCGCTGTTCCCGGACAACAAGCCCAGCGTCGACCAATTGCTTCATGTGATAGGAAACCGTCGGTTGACTAAGCCCAACCGGTTTTGTCAGATCGCAGATACAAAGCTCAGATGGAGCCGCGTCTGCAATCATTACAAGGAGCTTCAGCCGCGTCGAATCACCGAGTGCTTTAAACACGCGAGCAAGCCGGTCCACATCAGCATCATCACGAACACGGTTGGGCACAGGAGCACAGCACTCCCCCGAATCGGCAGACGCAACTGGTAACTCGGCCCGCACAGTCATGGCTCCACCCTAGGTCATGTATTGAAAATCTTCGATACGTCTTGCATGGTTAATACATTAAAGCTTTTCGATAGGAGGCTCATAGTGACGGAGCCAGGCACCGGCATTACTCGCGAGCAGGTGCGCGACGCATATGGCGCGCTGGCTGTTGCCGCTGGCCTAGGCAATCGCATTAGCCTATCTGTCGCGGACATACGCCAATCATGTTTCACACCTGTCGAAGAGACCTCCTACTGCACACCGGTCCAGGAGACATCCTGTGGTGTAGCGGTTCAAGAAACGTCCTGTTGCACACCAGCCGAAACCACCTCCTCTTGCGATAGCAATCCCGCGGTCACCGCAGGTTTCGGCTCTTCCCTCTACCGCGCTGATACACAAGGAGAAGTTCCTGCGGATGCGCTCGTAGCTTCCTTGGGATGTGGAAACCCAACCGCGGTAGCCGAGTTGCGGGAAGGAGAAACCGTTCTCGACCTCGGTTCCGGTGGCGGACTTGACGTTCTCCTCTCAGCGCGTCGAGTTGGAGAGACCGGCTTTGTCTACGGGGTCGACATGACGGACGAAATGCTTGAGCTTGCTGAAAGCAACAAGGCCAAAGCAGGAGCAACAAACGTCAAGTTCCTCAAAGGCATTATCGAAGACATACCCCTACCTGACAGCTCGGTGGATGTGGTGATTTCGAACTGCGTCATCAACCTGTCTATCGACAAGAACGCCGTCATGACAGAGATGTTCCGCGTGCTGAAACCCGGCGGCCGAATCGGCATATCCGACATTGTTGCCGAGGATGATCTCAGCTCCGCCGAACGCGCCGATAGAGGATCGTACATCGGCTGCATCGCAGGTGCACTTTCCAGGTCCGAGTATCTCCACGGACTCAAGCAATCTGGCTTCGCCGTTGCCGAAGTGATCTTTACTCACGAGGTTGCAGAGGGTATGCACGGGGCAATCATTCGCGCCACCAAACCTGGAGAGAACGATTAACCCAGCATCAGAATTCCGCACTTCGGCCTCTCGTACCACGTTCAATACCCCTACCTCGGATCTCGTTGACCATTCTCGAATGGAGCCCATCATGACTGAAATACAGAAACCATCCGTTCTGTTTATTTGCATAAAGAATGGCGGTAAGTCGCAGATGGCGGCGGCTCTCATGCGTCACCATGCCGGTAGCGCCATTGACGTTCATTCCGCCGGCACTGTTCCCGGAACCTCACTTAACGCCATGTCCGCCTCAGCAATCGAGGAGGTAGGGGCCAGCATGGATGGCGAATACCCCAAGCCGATAGACCCCGCTCTGCTACGAACGGTGAACCGCATCGTCATTATCGGAAACGAGGCGAAGGTTGAGCCCGTTAGTGACATGGTCGGTACGATCGAAACGTGGACCATTGATGAACCATCCGAACGTGGAATCGAAGGTGAAGAACGCATGCGCCTGGTTCGCGACGAGATTAACGAGAAAGTGCATCGGCTTGCCGGAGAGCTTGCATCCACATGAGTTTCCCGAATGGGACGACCCTTACAATATGCTCAAAAGTAGGGAACACTACCTCAGGTTGCCCGGCACAGGAGAGTGAGACGAGGAAACCTTGACTCTCTGATCACCGTTTACATACTCAACCGCCGAATCTCTACCCTCGGCCTTTAGGTTTCGACGAATCGTTCCAATCAACGCAACATCGACTTCACGAGCCTCGACTATGGATACGTGTCGTTGAACTAGCTCTGCATCTCACAGACATTCTGCGCGAACTCCTGGGGCTCTGCGAAGGTGCGGCTCATAGCCCCGGCTTTCATCGTGTCGGTAGCTGGTGTCCGACCGGGCCGAGATCGGTCCGGTCGGGGAGCGCGTTCGCTAACAGGCCGCTGTCGCAACACGGTTCCCATTTCGACACCGCAGGGCAATCGGACGGGGAGGCAAGGCGAGATCGACAGCACGGACCAGTACCGTTCTGCACGATCAGGACCCAAGCCCGCACTGTTCGAGTTCACGTCGGAAGCCGATGAGATCGAGGCTATCGCCGGCCTCATCAGGTCGTGGACGGAAAGCGACAACGGAATCCATGTGGGCGTTCTCGCCAGAACTAAGGCTCTCGTCAACAAGGTCGTCAACGGCCTCGCCGATCACGGAATCGAGATCGAGCTGTCGGACGATCGAAAGGCAGATGGCTCAATCGTTCAGGTGATGACCATGCACAGCGCGAAGGGTATGGAGTTCACGCACGTCGTCCTCATCGGTGTCGGAGCCAACGTTCTGCCGCAGCGCTACCAGCTTCAGGGCCTCGCCGACGCTGAAGCGGACGATGCTCGTCAACGCGAAAGATCGCTCCTCTACGTCGCGGCATCACGCGCCAGGGACCAGCTCGTCATCACCACCCACGAGGAGCTGTCAGAGTTACTGCCCACCTGATTGGTCAATGCAGTCGCGTCCCGGTGGAACCGCACCACGCTTGAGCACGTCGACCAAGGAAGGCGACCGCTGACCCGCCCTCGGCAGATCCGCACGCCGCAGGCTACTCGGGACCACTCTCACGGGATCACCGGCCCTCAATCGTGCACAGGTCCCAATCGGAGATTCCGCTGCGCGCCGACGGATCGAACGACAGTTTGCGCCTGCCGAAAGACCTCTTCCGCCTGCCTGATGGCGAGGATCCTCGCCGCACCTTCGGCGTTGACGGAACACTTCCCTCGCCGTACAGTTATCTGTACAGGAGGATGACATGAAGACAATGAGTTACACAGAATCACGAGCTCGGTACGCTGAGGTCCTCAACAGCGTCACGGATGACCACGAGGAGGTGGTCATCACCCGAGCTGGCCACGACCCGGTGGTCATCCTCTCACTCGCCGACTATGAGTCTCTTCGTGAGACCGCTTACCTCATGCGCTCACCTGCCAACGCTCGTCGCCTGATGGACTCCATGGAACGACTGGAGGCTGGCAGGGGTCAGGAGCACGATCTGTCCGAAACGGACTGATCGTGCTCCTGATCTGGGACGAGAACGCATGGGATGACTACCTCTGGTGGCAGATGCAGGACCGGAGAGTTCTCAAACGAATCAATCAGCTCCTGAAGGACATTGAGCGGAATGGGAATGAGGGGATAGGCAAGCCGGAAGCGCTTAAGCACAGCCTCGCTGGCTATTGGTCCCGCCGCATCAACAATGAGCATCGGCTCGTCTACAAGGTCACGGGCAACGAGATCCGCATCGCCGCCTGTCGGTACCACTACGGCTGATACTGATCGGCGCCGGTCTCCAGTCAGCCAGGTGCGCGCAGACGCGTCACCGGCGATGCTCGGCGACCGACGCGCGATAATTCTCGATTTCTCTGGTCCTCCGCTCGCTGTCCCAGTCGAGCTCCCCTATCAGCTCATCCGCAATTCGGTCGATGCTGTCGAGCCCGCCGCTCTCGTCCCAGAAGAACAGCGACTTCCGTCGGACGAGCAGATCTTCGAGCGTTGCGCACATCTCCTCGCGCACGCAGTAGCGGACCTCTGCCGCCGACAGTCCCCGCGGTCCGAGGGCCTGCCGAGAGTCCTCCTCTGCCTGCCAGATGGAGAGGATCTTCGCCGCGTTCGACCCGTAGCGATTCACCCACGAGGCGGCGATACCCTCCGGCACGCCGAATCGGATCGCGTTGCGCCGCGCCGCTTCGGCCTGGCGCAGGTTCGCCCCTGATATAGGGATGAGGCGCGATGTCGACTTGGCGACGGCGAAGCCGTTCTTCTTCACAGCACGGTCGACGAACTGCTTGGCCATGAGCCTGCTCGAGGTCAGCTTCCCGCCGGAGATCGTGAGCATACCCGTGGGACCCTCGGAGATGAGATGCTCGCGCGAGGCGCTGCCCGTCGACGTGCCGGGCTCTGATGCCACGGGGGGGGGGTGCCCCTATGTTGTGTGTCAAGCGGCGAGGGTGGTTTCGGGGATG
>NZ_JBQCYC010000028.1:0-12330 GCF_052087705.1 Flaviflexus sp.
GCGATAGCGTGGCCGAGCCACACGCTACCTATCAGCCCCGCTTGATTGCGCTAGACGCGGTTGTAGCCCCGCCAACCATTCACGTGATCGTTGCAACGAACGCGTTGCCAAGCTGTCGGCGAAGCTCTCCCGCACATCTGCACCAAGCCCGACAGTCCCTCCCGCGGCCCTCTTGATACAGCCGATCCAATCTGGGTATGGGAATGGCCCAAGAGTTACCTCCCGGGCCATTCCTATTTGCTGGCGCGACCTATTGGTGCGCGTAGTCTTACAGCGTTCCGGTCTCTTCTCGCATCTCGCACGTACCGGCAGCGTAGTCGGTGCGTCCGCCGCAGGTTTCGGCAAGCTCTTCGTACTCGGAGCCAATTTCGGAATCCCACCACATGGTGTCGCAGGCCGCCAAGTCGCCACCCTCACACTCGTCGTAGAGAGCGTCGAGGGTCGCATCGTCCCCGTAGTTCATGGCGCCTGAGCCGTTGGTGGAACCCGAGGAATCGCAGGAACCGTAGTTGTCTGTATCTGTTCCACCGCAGGTGATGGCGAACTCCTCGTACTCTGTTCCGTAGCCGGAGTTGAAGTAGAGTTCATCGCACGCAGCCATGTCGCCGCCCTCGCACGAATCGTAGAGTGCGTCGAGCTCCGGATCGGAGCCGTACATTCCCGTATCCGTTTCGGGGGTACTTTGACCGGGGGTCTCCGGCTCCGTGGTTTCGGGCTCCGTGGTCTCAGGTTCTGTTGTTTCTTCTTGGCTGGTTGTCGTCTCCGTACCGGTCGTTTCGTCATCGTCGCCACCACCGATGACTCCGGTAGCGAAGAGAATGCCGACAGCAACCGCCGCAATCAGGATGACACCGAGGACAATCCAGGCAATTAGCGGGCCCCTACCCTTGTTCGGGGGCTGGCCATAGCCACCGCCCTGGGGCGGGTAGCCACCGTAGTTACCGCCGCCGTACTGTCCGCCACCGTAGGAGGCCTGTGCCGGTGGGTACGAGGAGGGCTGGGAGTCCGGGCCGTATCCCTGCTGCCCGTAGCCTTGCTGGCCATACTGCTGACCGTACTGCTGGTTGTAGCCCTGCTGCGGCTGGCCGTAACCCGCCTGATCCGCACTAAACGACTGCGTGGGCTGCTGGCCGAACTGCTCCTGATGAGAAGCCTGATAGGGCTGTGTGGTATGGCCGTAACCGGCCTGCTCGGCGCTGTATGCCTGGGATGGTTGCTGGCCGTAGTTCTGTCCGTAGGCGGCTTCTTGACCGTACTGCTGGTCGTAGCCCTGCTGGGGCTGGCCGTAGCCTGCCTGATCCGCACTGAACGACTGCGTGGGCTGCTGGCCGAGCTGGTCCTGATTCGGAGCCTGGTAGGACTGTGAATCTTGCGGGCCCCACTGGTTCTGTGGAGCCTCGTTAGCAGAGCCGGCCTGATAAGACTGCGTGTCCTGCGTGCCCCACGGCTCCTGCGGGGCCTCGTTAGCAGAGGCCGACTGGTCGTTCTGAGGCTGGAACTGCTGAGTATCGTCAGCAGTGTTCTCGGGCTGCTCGCCATCCTCTGGACGGCGCCCTCCGTTGAATTCTGACATTTTATTTTCCCCTGCGATATTCGCTTGTCGATAGATCGAGATCTGCTGAAGTCTATTCGTTGCCAGAATACATGGGAAAGACTGCTGTTCTTCCACGTGGACCGTGTTGTCCGACTCAGAATGTGGGCACTACTTCCCACCGCCTACCAGCGCATGCTCTCCGGGTACCGACTATTCGGGTGCATCATCCGCAAAGGCCCGGCGCGCCGTCACCTGGAAATCAATTTCGAAATTATCTCGTTTTTCGAGTGAAGAAATCACGACAATTGAACATACATCTGACAAACATGGATCAAAAATATGTCACTTTGCAACAATTAACGCCGTCCACATAAGAACATTGTTCATTTCGCTACTACTGGAGGCAAGAACGGCCTACTCTATCCTTGAAAGGTGTGTGCATCAGTTCACACCACGACTACACGGGAGGAACCATGCGACGGAGCATGAAGGCTACGGCCGCCCTTATTACATCAGCAGCTTTGCTGGCCGCTTGCGGCGGCGAAGAGGTGGAGGACACCGACCCAACGGACGGTGGTGCGGACACGACCGACTCGACCGACGATGGCGAGACCACTGACGACACCGAAGATACGGAAGACACCGACGGTGAAGAAACCGACGATGGTGCCGACGGTGGGGATTACCCGGACCTGTCCGGCGTAACCATTGACGTCGCATCCGACTGGTCGGGTGCGGAGCAGGAGAACTTCGAGCAGGTCCTCGACTACTTCGAGGAAGAAACGGGTGCGCAGGTCACCTACACTTCGCTTGGGAACAACGTGTCCACCGCTCTTGGCACCCAGATCGAAGGTGGTGGCGCACCCGATATCGCGCTTGTCCCCCAGCCCGGTCTCGTTGACCAGCTGGTCGAGTCCGACGACATCGTCCCCATGACCGACGAGGTCGTTGCCGCGGTTGACGCAAACTATGCGGAGACCTGGAAGGATCTATCGACCTACGACGGCGAGCTTTACGGCGTGTGGTTTAAGGCCGCAAACAAGTCAACCGTTTGGTACAACGTTGGCGTTTACGAGAATGCTGGCGCCGACGTTCCCGAAACCTGGGAAGACTTCACTGCCACGCTGCAGCTCATTTCAGACTCCGGTGTTCCCGGCCTCGTCGTTGGTGCCGATGTTGGGTGGCCGCTGACCGACTGGTTCGAGAACGTTTACCTGCGTACCGCCGGTCCGGAAATGTATGACCAGCTTGCCGCACACGAGATCCCCTGGACCGATGACTCCGTCATCGAGGCCCTCGAGATTCTCGGTGAGCTGTGGGGCAACGATACGTTGCTTATGCCGGGAGGGGCACAGCGTTCCTTCCCCGACTCGGTCACTGCCGCTTTCACGGATCCTGCCGAGGCTGGCACCGTCTACGAAGGTGACTTTGTTGCAGGCAACATTGCCGAGCAGACCGATTCGGTTGTCGGCGAGGATGCCAACTTCTACCCCTTCCCCTCGATCAACGGCTCCGAGCCGGCAGTCATGGGTGCGGGTAACGTAGCAATCGCATTCAACGACGACGAAGCAACGATGGCTCTTATGACCTACCTTGCTTCGCCCGAGGCCGCAAACATCTGGATTGAGCTTGGTGGCTTCACCTCACCAAACCAGAATGCCGATACCTCCCTGTACCCGGATGATGTCTCGCTCGCTATCGCCGAGCAGCTGACATCGGCCGAGTCCTTCAGGTTCGACATGTCGGACCTCACTCCCTCCGCCTTCGGTGGTACCGAGGGTGAGGGCATGTGGGCTGTCCTCATCGAGTTCTACGAGAACCCGGACGATGTTGAGGGAACCGCGCAGGCCCTCGAGGATGCGGCAGTGGCCGCGTACGGCAACTAACCAACCAGTGGGCGGGGCGCATGGTAGTGCGCCCCGCCTTCACCGGCCTATCACCGGTCAAGTGAGGAACCATGTCCACTACCGCAGTGAAGAAGAACAAGAAGACAAAGGTCCGGGGTAAGCCCCCGATGTCGACGCAGAACCGCTGGCTTCTTGTCATCCTGCTCGGCCCCGCCCTGGCCTTCCTTGTTGCCTTCGTTGTTTATCCGATCATCTACTCGCTCTATCGCTCGACGTTTGACAGCCGCGGCGACGGATTCGTTGGTATCGGCAACTACGTCAAGGTCTTCACCGACCCACAAACCTTCACGGCGTTTAAGAACAACATCATCTGGGTGCTTGCCGCACCGCTCGTGTGCACAATACTCGGCCTGATCTTTGCCGTGCTCATGGAAAAGATCGCATGGGCAACGGCATTCAAGCTCATCATTTTCATGCCGATGGCGATTTCTATGCTTGCCGCGGGCATCATCTTCCGCACCGCCTTCCAGCAGAACCCCGACATTGGCATGGCAAACGCCATCACCGTCACCATTAAAGAGTTCTTCTCTTCGGAATCCCACTATCCCGACGCACGGTTGAGGGCCAGCGAGGAGTTCTCGTCTTTCGAGCAGCAGGAAACGGGCGGTGAGATTCTCTCAACCTCCGAGTTCGGGCCCGGCGACGTCGCCCTTATCCCCCTCATCGGCATTGCCCCCGAGCACATGGGCGACGAACCCGTCCCCGCAGTTCCAAGCCAGGCGCAAGATAGAGCCGTGACTGGCACTGTCTGGCTTGACTTCATTCCCGGCGGTGGCGGAGAAACCGGCCACATAGATGCTGGCAAGCCAGGACTTGGTGGCATCACCATCCACGCTACGGATGGGTCCGGGAACGGCTACGAGGCGGTGACGGCCGACGACGGCACATTCGCCTTCGAAGGGGTAACCGAACCCCTGACCCTTAGTGTTCCAGCATCAAACTTCACGTCCGGACCAACGGGAATCAACTGGCTGGGACCCGACCTCATTACCCCCGTCATGATTCTTGCCTACGTGTGGATATGGGCGGGCTTCGCCATGGTCATGATCGGCTCCGGCCTTTCTGCCATTGACCGCTCCCTGCAGGAAGCGGCACGAACCGACGGCGCTTCGGAATGGCAGGTGTTCCGGCACATCACGGTGCCGCAGCTGATGCCGGTCATCATGGTTGTCATCGTGACCCTCATGATCAACGTGCTCAAGATCTTCGACCTTGTCTACGTCATACCTCCGGGCTCATCGAAGCAGGAGGCAGAGGTGCTCGCCACCCGCATGTGGACCGTGTCATTCGGTGGCGGTAACGACCAGGGCCTGGGCTCCACCCTCGCCATCGTCCTCCTCATCCTGGTCATCCCGTTCATGCTTATTAACATCCGCACCTTCCGGAGAGGAGGCCAGCGATGAGTACCTCCAACATCGAGCACGTAGCGCAGGAGCTTTCTGCCGAAGGCGAGGATCGGGACACAGCGAAGAGAGTCAAGCGGCGCCGGTCCGGCAAGGTTTATCGGGCCGGGGAACGCAAGAAGACCGTTGGCGGCAGAATCGTTGCCCTGTTCAATAACTCGATCGTCAACATCATCCTTGTCATTGTTGCCGTCATGTGGCTTGTCCCGACGGTCGGCCTATTCGTTGCCTCGTTCCGTAGCTCGCAGGCTAACTCCGCCACCGGTTGGTGGACGGTCTTCCAAGACGTTCATCAGCTAACTGTTGAGAACTATTCATCGCTGCTCGGCAATGACGCGATGATGCAGTCTCTGCTCAACACGATCATCATTGTTGTCCCGTCCACGCTTCTTGTTGTCGCCTTCGGCGCCATGGCAGGCTATGCCCTGGCTTGGATCGACTTCCCGGGAAGGGACTGGGTTCTCATCGGGGTTGTGGCTCTCATGGCGGTGCCCCTCCAGGTTGCCTTTATCCCCCTTGCTCGCCTGTTCGGCAACATCGGCATCTTCGGAACCTATGCGGCAGTCATTATCTTCCACGTCTCCTTCGGGCTACCCTTCGCCGTGTTCCTGTTAAGGAACTACTTCACGAACATCAGCCCGGAACTTCTTGAAGCCGCGAGGATCGATGGTGCTTCGGAAATGAGAATCTTCCTCCGTGTTGCTCTGCCGCTTGGAATGCCGGCGATTGCATCCCTGGCAATCTTCCAGTTCCTGTGGTCCTGGAACGACATGCTGGTCGCCCTGATCTTCGCGGGCCCCGGGTCTCAACCGATTACGGTGGCGATCCAATCCCAGCTACGCCAGTTCTCTTCGAACATGGACATCCTGTCGGCCGGCGCCTTTGTATCCATGGTGATCCCACTGTTCGTCTACTTCGCCTTCCAGAAGTACTTCGTCAACGCCCTCATGGCAGGCTCCTCGAAGTAACAGCAAACCCGCCGGCGAAGCACCAACAACAGGCGGATAAGCGCAGAGAAAACTCTGAATTAAGCGATCCGGTGGATGAGCTCATCTGGCACGTAGCAGTCGGCCCCCGATCTTCGGATCAGGGGCCTGACTGTTTTCCTGGCTTTACCTGACCGGGCATTTATTGCCGGGGCATACTTTGGCAGAGGTTATCTCCGGCGGCTTTCCGGCTCAGGCTCCCCCACCACAACTCCGATGGGGATCAGTCGATTCAGTCCTGGATGTTGGTGCGGTGGAAGTTCTTCCAGGAACGGGAGGCCGTGGGGCCGCGCTGACCCTGGTATCGGGAACCGGGTGCTCCGCTTCCGTAGGGGTTCTCGGCCGGCGAGGACAGCTGGAAGAAGCACAGCTGCCCCACCTTCATTCCCGGGTACAGCTTGATCGGCATCGTCGCCGTGTTCGACAGCTCCAGAGTGATATGGCCCGTGAACCCGGGATCAATGAAGCCCGCAGTGGAGTGCGTAAGTAGGCCGAGCCTGCCGAGCGATGACTTACCTTCCAGGCGCGCCGCAATGTCTTCCGGAAGGGTCACCTGCTCATAGGTGGAGCCGAGAACAAACTCGCCCGGATGAAGGACGAACGGTTCGTTCCCAGCATCGATAAGGCGCGTCAGGTCTTCCTGCTCCTCGGCCGGGTCAATGACCGGGTAGCGGTGGTTATCAAACATTCGGAAGAACTTATCGAGCCGAACATCCAGGGAGGAGGGCTGAACAAAGTCAGCCTCCCAGGGGTCGATCTTGATCCGACCCTGGTCGACCTGTGAACGGATATCTCTATCTGAAAGCAGCACATATTGAGTTTGCCAGAAATCTGCTCCTTAGGCCCTCTCGTTCACTTACTACCCGGGCCCGGCACCTGCCACAATCCGACTATCCCCGCGTTTCCACACTTCCAAGACTGCAACCTCACACCAAGGTCTTTGAAGGATGGCAACGGCAAGAGGTAATATGGATAAACACGCGGGTGTAGTTCAATGGTAGAACTTCTGCTTCCCAAGCAGACAGCGCGGGTTCGATTCCCGTCACCCGCTCCATTTCACTCACGCAGAGCTCGGACTCCCAGCCATGAGACAGTCGGGGCTTCAAATTCAACTTTTGATTCCGTGGCGCTTTGACCCTGTGGAGCATAGTGTGGCGGCATGAAGCACATAAGCTTTCCAAACTCAGATCTCAAAGCATCGAACATTGTCTCGGGGTTCATGAGGATTGCCGAGAAGTCGGACCAACAGATCCGTGATCTCGTTTCCGCAGCCCGGGACGCTGGGGTCAACTATTTTGATCACGCCGATATTTACGGGAACCGCATGCACGAATGCGAAGAGAGGTTTGGTGAGGCCCTAAACCTCAGCTCCTCCGAGCGGGAGGACATGATCATCCAAACGAAGACCGGGATCCTTCCTCACGACGATTACTACGATCTGTCGTACGAGCACATCACTTCCCAAGTTGAGGGCTCCTTGCGGGCCTTGCGCACTGACTACATTGATGTTCTCCTCCTCCATCGCCCCGACGCTCTGGTTGAACCAGATGAAGTTGCTCGCGCTTTTGACGAGCTTCATTCCGTTGGAAAGGTACGGAACTTCGGGGTCTCCAACCACACCCCGGGCCAAATCGACCTTCTCCGTGCTTCGCTGTGCCAGCCACTGGTCGTGAATCAGATGCAGCTGTCGATCACCCACTCCCCGACGCTGGCGCAAGGCATCGCCGCCAATATGCTGAGTGACAGCCAATCGGCTGTTCGGGACGGCGGCGGTCTTGTTGAATACTGCAGACAGGCGGGAATCACCATCCAGGCCTGGTCGCCCTTCCAGGGCGGAACAAAGCCGGGAACATTGTTCAACCGGGATTCCTATCCTGAGCTCAATAATGAAATTGATTCCCTCGCATCCACGTACGACGTCCCTAAGGAAGCGATTGCGACAGCCTGGATCACACGCCACCCGGCGGATATGCAGGTGGTTCTTGGAACAACAACACCCGCCCGGGTCCGTGCCGCAACAGCCGGGTCGGATCTGCCTCTCACGCGCGCCGAATGGTACCGACTGGCGCAAGCAGGCGGATGGTCAATCCCTTGAAAACGGCGGATGCAACTCAACGGGCACAACGCGACGATCCAGCTCTAACGGTGAAGGCACATTACCCATAGAAACCCCATAAATAAGTGTGGGTTCCCAAGAACCCATTGGGCCTTGAGAGCCTTCTCAACTCATCACTTCGCTAGTGTGAATCCATGGCTTCCACCCTCGTTTCTCCGCCTAAGGCTAGTGAGGGCGACCGCATCGCCGTTCTCTCTCCGTCATTCGCAGCTCCCGGGGTCTCTCCCCGGGTTCACGAGCAGGGGATTGAGCGACTTGAGGCCCTGACCGGCCTGGCCCCGGTCGAGTTCGCAACGACGCGACGGGTTAACGCACATGCGATCGATCGCGCCAACGACATCACACAAGCCTTTGCGGATCCAACCATCACCGCGATTATCACGACCATCGGCGGTGACGATCAGGTGACTGTAATCCCGCACATCGATGCCGATATTGTCCGGCAGAATCCCAAGCCTTTTCTCGGCTACTCCGACAACACTCATCTGCATAACTTCCTTACTGCCCTTGGCATCAAGAGCTTCTACGGCGGTTCAACTCAGATTCACCTTGGCCCCGGGCCACGGGTGGAGGAAGAACATGGGGCATCTCTTCTCGCAGCAGTAATAGATGGTGGCCTACTTGAGATCACGAATCCGGCGGAGTCGGAGGACCACGGAACACTGTGGGCGCAGCCGAACGCTCTGACGGAATTTGGGCCGAGAGAGCCCTCGGAACCCTGGATTTGGGACGGTCCAGCAAAATCGATAACGGGACGCACCTGGGGAGGCTGCGTCGAGATTATTCACGAGATCCTTGCCTCAGGCCGCTTCTCACTCCCCCTTTCGGATCTTGACGGAGCCGTTCTTCTCCTCGAGCTTTCCGAGGAAGTCACTCCTCCCATCATTGTCAAAAGGATGATGAGAGCTCTTGGCGAGCGGGGAATCCTTGAACGGGTCGGTGCTGTCCTGTTCGCACGCCCTCCTGTCAGCGACCACGCTTCTCGGCCCGATAGCAAGACCAGGCAAGCCATGCGTAACGACAGGTACGGCACGGCAATCCGAACCATCCGTACCTACAGTCACGATGCGGTGATCTGTTGCGGCGTTCCCTTCGGCCACACCAGGCCGCAGTGGATCCTCCCGTACGGCGGAAACGTCACGGTCGACGGGGCGACGCAAAAGATCATTGCAGATTACAGCTGATCGTGAGGACAACTTCGTCATTAGCTTTTACCCCGAACCGCTCTATCTCTTAGGAAGGTCTCCTAAGTGGCGAACGCCGGGCCTAGCGTTACGTACATCTGTAATACTAATTGCGAACTTGACCGAAGGATTCACCATGGGTTTCTTTACTTTCCTTGCCGCAGCTCTCAGCGGCTACCTCGGAATCGCCCTTCTCGATACTGATCATTCAACCCTGGCAATCCTCGCCATCGTTGCCGCTGTCCTCAGCGCCATCGCCTTCATCCTTAGTTTCAGGCTCGGTGACAAGAGGGCAAACACTCTCGGCGAATCGTCCTTCACCTCCCCAACGACCAGCACGTACCAGCCATCAACATCCGCGGCGCCTTCTCAGAACATTTACCAGGCCGAACCCACCGCCAAAACAACCCTGCTAACCGGTGAGCAGCGGGAACGAGTCCAGTTCCTCGTCCACGACAAGCAGAAGATCATGGCGGTCAAAGAAATTAGGGGATGGACGGGACTCGGGCTCAAGGATGCCAAGGACCTGGCTGACGCTATCGAACGCGGCCAGGCCTAATTCCCAGCGTTGCGTTTGGCCACCCGCCCTCAGCTAGCCCTGCCGTTCGATGAGATCGACCGGTCCTGCCAGTTATTCGCGTGGTCCTGTCGAATCGGTCATCTACGACCTTCCACATTCTCAGAATTAGCGTTCTGAGGGCACTCGCTTAAACCCATCTTTAAGCCATCCAATGGGTGCCGACTTTGGATGATTTCTCCGGGGAGTTTTCCCCGGGGATCACTCCCCCTCCCTGGTGGTGCCAATCGTTGCGATGACAGGGCAAAGTAGTTGTCATGAACGCAACAACAGTTTCTCTGAGCACGAGGCGCCGCCTTGCACTGGGCCTGAGCCTCCTTGTCATCGGTGTCCTCCTCGGCGCTCTCTTTGGGCTGCTTGCGGAGTTCATTCTGTCGCTGTTCGACTTCCAGGGCATCCTGGGAGTCGGAGCGCATGTTGGCGAGGCCCGTGGCCTCGCACTGACCGCAGCTCTTGGCACCCTCATTGCCATTGTTGGCACCGGCACTCTGATCGCAGAGTCCATGAGAGCCGAGATCTCGGATGATGATGTCCTGCTGACGTGGAAGGGCGCAAGCGTCCGGGTTCGTAAGGAACTCGTTTCCTCCATTTACCTTGGTGAAGACATCGTCCTGTACAGCAAGAGCGGAACCGAGCTTGCTCGGGCCCGCGCGGTTAATCCGCAGGCCCTGCGCTCTTCCCTGATCCATCACGGCTACCCCACCCCGTCGCACACCGAGCAGGGCGAAGGCGAGTTCACTGACGACATTGAGATTCTCGATGATGACGCGAAGCGGATTGCCGCAGCACGCACGAAGGCTCTGAAGGCCGGTAACACGGACATTGCGGAGATTCTGCGCAGGCAGCTCGCTTCCATGGGTGTTATGTCCCGCGATCTTAAGGCTGGCCGAATGGGGTTGAGGACGGAGTTCCGGAAGCTCGAACCCTTTCGTTCCGCCGCAGTGACGGCCTAGGGTATCGTGGCTGCGTGTCACTCGTTGTCGCCGCAGCCATTGTCGATTCAGTCGAGAAGCCCACGAGACTTCTCGCTGCCCAGCGCTCGTACCCGAAGGATCTAGCGGGGATGTGGGAGCTTCCCGGCGGCAAGGTAGAAGAGGGCGAAGATCCCATCCAGGCATGCGTCCGCGAGATCATTGAAGAACTCGGGGTCACTCCAACTCTTTACGACCTGGTTGAAGGGCCGGAAGGGGACTGGCCGATCGGCAAGCACACCATGCGAGTATGGCTCGCAACAGTCAATTCCGAACCCGTACAGGGCTCCGATCATTCGGAGCTTCGCTGGTGCGAAGCAGAAGACGTGACGAAGCTTGATTGGCTCCCGGGCGATGTTGCCCTCGCAAAGAAGCTTGCCGACTGGATGGTGTCAACCCGCTAGCAACCGGGCCCACATGGCTTGAATCCAGGCCGGTATAGATTCTTGAATAAGGCCATTTACAGATGTGAATGTGGGGCCGGATCGCGCGGTTCCGGCCCCACATCTTCTGCTCACAAGCCGATTGCTTGCAGGTCACTATCCCTTGAGGGTCGAGTTGCCGAGAAGCTCCTCAACTTCCTCGTCGCACAGTTCGTAGCGGTAGAAGAGGTCGTAGAACTCCTTCGTCTCCGCAACAATGTCATTGTCGAAGTATTCGGGGTACAGCACGTCACCCATCCAGTTGATGCCAACAATCCGGTTCGGGCCCGGTGGGCGGCTCACCCAGTTCTACGGCTCACCTGGCACTTCGTATCACGTATGCTTCGGCTATGCCCAAGATCTCCGGGCGGTCGCTCATAGAGCACCGTGACAACACTCGGCGAGCCCTTTTCGACTCGCTGAGCACTCTCATGTCCGAACGGGGATTTGAGAACGTGTCAATCTCGGACCTTGCGGAACACTCCGGGATTAGGCGCACCACGATCTATAACCATTTCACCGACAAGGAAGACATCCTGATCGCCTATGTCGAGTCAGAAATGTCGAAATACCTGTCAAACACGAAGGCGATGCTGGCCCGGGCTGACAATTCGATCGACAAGCTTCGCTTCTATGTTCGAAGCCAGCTACTGGCAGAACGCAGCTATCTTATGGCGCCCGGTCCCCCGTTGAAGGATGTCATCAGCCCTGACACCGGGATGAAGTTGGCGGGGCACATTAAACAGATTTCGGATCTGTTGCGTTCGATCCTTACGCGCGCAATTGATAATGGGACGATTCCCGATCAGAACATCCGCGTATCTATTCAGCTCATTAACGGCACTCTAACCGGCAGGCGGGTTCCCCGTAGCGAACCGGAACGGACCGAGTTCTTCCACTCCACGGAGCGGTTTGTGATTCAGGCCCTCGGGGCGAAGTTGCCCGAAAACCCAACGGATATCGGGCCAATCCCACCCTGCAAGTAACCCACCGGGTCGGCTCACCAGTTCTGGGGGCCCGATCCTCCGCCGGTGCCCCATTCCTGTTCTTCCTGGCGCCGCTCGTCAGCTTCGCGGTTGCGTTGTTCCATTTCGCTCTGCTTGGGGTCTGTGGGGTCGCCCGATCCGCTGCCGTTCGGGTTGTCACCTTCGTCGCCTTCATCCCCTTCATCACCCTCGTCGCCTTCGCCACCTTCATCGCCCTCGTCGCCTTCGTCGCCTTCTTCACCGC
>NZ_JBQCYC010000028.1:12430-27916 GCF_052087705.1 Flaviflexus sp.
TCGTCGCCTTCGCCACCTTCATCGCCCTCGTCGCCTTCGTCGCCTTCTTCACCGCTACTGGTGGCGTTCGGGTTGGGGTTCGGGCAAGTTTGAATGACTTCTTCCGCGTCTTCATCCCGGTCCGCCGCAGCGTAGCCAAGGTAAAGGTTGGCACGAACGAGGCATTCGTAGGATTCGGGGTCCTTGACCCCGCCCTCGAAGACCTCTGCCTTCGGGACCGTCTCGAGGGCTTCTTCCAGCTTGGCAATTCCTCGGTTGATCTCGTCCTGGGCGAGAAGGGCTGTTCCTTGACCGAAATCGGGCCGCCACTTATCGAGCGGAGATACTCGTTCGGCTGTCTGGTAATAGTCTTCGGCGGCCTCGTAGTCGCCCCGCTCGTAGGCTTTCGCACCGAACCACATGGATCCGAAGATCAGGCCGGACCAGACGGCGAGGGCAATAATGAACGTGCCGATAACAGCGGTTATGAGGTGATAGGTCTTCATCGGGTCCCCCTCAATAGCGAGACAGCCTTGGGAGTGAGGTACCAGAGTTCCCAGCCGACAAGCGCAATGAGAACGAGACCGACGGGCCATAGAACCGGGTTGAGCGCACCGCGCTCTTCCCGGCCGTCTCCGGCAATCATTTCAAACGGGATGTCGTCGACAAGCTCCCCGGCTCCGCCGGGCGTCGTGCGGTGCACGTATTCAATATCGAGCTGGCTTGCTACCTCTTGGAGGGCTTCCTCGTTGAGTTTGGAGATTCCCGGTTCACCGGTGCTTTGGTCCGTGATGTAGTTGCCGGGCTCTTCCTCCCCGGCAAAGGTGCGGAGCATTGGCGCACCTTCCGCTGTGCCGTAGCCGAAGACATAGCCATCGTCGACATATTCGGCGAGCGACTCGTATTCGACCGGTTCGTCGGCACTGGAGTCCCGATTGTTTGTTGACTCACCGTCGGTGAACAGCAGCATGACACGAACGTTCTGCGGATCGTTCTCGAAGGAGCGGGCAAGTGCCTTCTCAACTTCTTCCACGGGACGGTTAATTGAGGAGCCCTGGGAGTACATGGTTGATTCGCGCCTGGCAGTATCAAGCCAGGAGAGCGCGGCTCGCTCATCGGTTGTCAGCGGAAGCTGCTGGGTGGCAGTCGAAGAGAAGGCAATGATCGAGTACTGGGCTCCCGGGTTCTGCTCGATGATCTCTCTCATGTCGGCTTTGACGCCTTCGAGGCGCTGCTCTTCACCGTTCCAGTCTTCTGCTCCCATGGAGCCGGTCAGGTCCACCACAAAGTAATATTCGGCGTTCGAGATCCGCTCTTCCGTGATGATTGTGGCGGCGGGCGTAAGCCCAATGATTCCCACGCAGGCGACCATGAGGCCGCGGCGCAGCCAGGTGGAGGTTTTGCGGGTCTTGCGCCACGCATCGAAGCAGAGCACCCCGAGTGCCAGCACGAGAAGAATGGTGACCCAGGCGGGCCAGGCGTTCATGAAGCTCATATTCGGTACCGCCACCCCACGACGACGAGGATGCCGATCCCGACGGCTGCAATGATCGGCCACGCACCGGGGGTGTCGACCAGGATGGTGACGGGATCGGATTCGAGGTCTTCAGCCTGCTGGCTTTCGATCTCATCGAGGAGCTGGCTCGCAGCCTCCTCATCGCCAGCCACGAAGTAGTACCCTCCGGCCCCTTCTATTTCGTCTCTCATTTCTTGGGATTCGTAGTTGACCGAGCCGTAGTAGGTTTCGATGTACATTCCGTGGATGACGATGCTTTGCTCCGCCGCCATCTCCACCGCTTCAGACAGGGAGTAGATCTGCACTTCGGGGGTGGACACTTCGTTGTCGGTTGCGAGGATAATCGTCCTCGCCCTCTCTTCTTCCGGCATGTCGAACTGCATGACGCAGTTCGCCAATCCGTCACCGACCAGGGAGGCACCTCCCGTTGATTCGAGGAACGTGCCGGCAGTGAAGTCGTAGAACTCTTGAGGATTTGTGGGGTAGTCGCTATACCCGTCGGTTTCGAGCGCCTCGGCCCCCTCGTTGAGCCTTTCCTTCACCAGGTCATAGTCATCGGTCAGGGGGAACACGACCTGGGAGTTCGAGTTCCAGATAACGAGGGCAACCCGCTCCCCCTGGAATTCGTCAACCATGCTCGCAAACGCCTTCATGACTTCCGAGTCGAAGCCAATAACGGAGCCGGATACATCGAGGCAGAGAACAATGTCGCGGGAGGCCAGCTCCTCAGCACGGGTTTCCACGGTGTGCGGCCGGGCAACCATGACGGCGCTTGAGACGGCCACAGCGGCCAGCAAAACAAAGGACCCGAAGGTGGCGATCCGCAGTTGCCGGATCCGTGCCCGGTAGCGCGGCAGAACCCGCCCCGGCAGAGTGTGGGCAACAAGAACTGCCTCACCGGAGTGACGTTCCCGTTTAAACCATCGGTAGGCGACGATGGCAATGAGGATGAGTGGGATAGCGAGAGCCCAAGGGTTCACCATGCTCCGACCACCGCCTTCGCACGCTCAGTCACCTGATCAATTGTGGTCGTGTCCGCGGTGCCGGGGCCACCGGCGGCTCCCGGTTGATCGACAACACCACCGTTTGCCGCAAGGTCGGCCCCGCTGGTACTGCCACTCTCGCCGGCAGTTTCGCCACCCTCCGCACTGCCGCCGGTGACGCCGTTACCTGCGGTGCTTGGCGCCGCGGGTGAACCACCGAACGACGGCTCTTCCAACACGGAGAGGAGTTCACCAAATTCCGTAAAGCCGCTCATGGCTGTCGCTTCCCGTACGGACATCCACGACATGTCGGAGCCGGTTTTTTCTGTCCCGAAGTCACGCAGGAGCTTCGCGAGGGCAAGGGCATAGACCCGGCTGTCCCCAACGTTCCGATGTTCTTCTCGCAGGTCGTCAATCTTTTTCTGCCAGGTGCGGACCCGGACAGGGGCTCGCTTCTTGGCACCAATCGACGTAATCCGCCATCCCAGCCACATGGCAAGGACAACGAGGAGGGCGAGGGCGGCAACGATGTAGAACGGGGATGCCTCAAACGGGGCAACGAGGTCTTCGACCATGTCGTCAGTCACGGACACCCCTCCTCAGCATGTTGACGAGGGCGGGCACGACCTCGTCGGAGGAGTTCACAACGGTCTGTTTGATGCCGTGTCCGCGTAGCATCCTGTCGGCTTCGTTGATCATGGTTTGTCGGTGGTGACGGAGCATGTCGGCCAGTTCGGGATCTTCGCGGGCATAGGCAGGAATGACGATGCCTCCGTCGACATCGACCATCCGGTCCACGCCTTTCACCGTCATCGGCATGTCTGCGACGCGGACGACGAGGAGTTCGTGGCGGGCACGCACCTTCCGCAGCGTGTCGAGGTCGGCGGATGTGGGCCAGGCTTCGTCGGTAACGAGGACGATGAGGGTGCGGAGCCGGGTGAGGGTGAGGACGCGTTCAAGCAGTCCGCTCACATCGGCGGGTGCCGCGGCTTCTTCGTAGGCGGCGGCTGCCCTGTTGAGGAGGAATTCGAGGTGATCGCGGCCGTGGCGGGCTGGGATTGCCTGGCTGAGTTCAGAGTCGCCCCACACGAGGCCGAGACGGTCGCCCCGAGACGATCCGAGGTAGGCAAGAACGTCCGCCGCCCATATCCCGATGTCACACTTGCGTTCCCCGGACGGCGCTGTTGCCAGCATCTCCACTCCCATGTCCAACACGAGCTGGGTGAAGACGTCCGATTCGCGTTCGAAACGGCGGATAATAGGGTGGCCGGCACGGGCGGATGATTTCCAGTCGATAGATGACACATCATCGCCGGGCCGATATTCGACCTGGTCTTCGAAGTCGATGCCGTGGCCGGTGAACATGGAGGAGTGTTGGCCTTCCGAGTGCCCAACGGCCCGGCGGATCGTGGGCAGGGCAAGCCTGGCCCGCACGAGTGCCATTCGGGACGACGGGTTACCTCGGCGTGCGGTCATGGCGTGGGCACCGCCGCAAACACGTCATCAATAATCGTTTCGGGCGGGATATCTGCCGCGAGCGCATCGTAGGTTCGGATAATCCGGTGGCGGAGGACTGCGTGCCGGAGGGACTTGATGTCGTCGGGAACAACGTAGTTCCGGCCGTTGAGCAACGCGAGTGCCTGACCGACACGCATGAGTGCCAGGGAGCCACGGGGCGAGGCGCCAACCCGGACCTTGTGTCGCAGGTCGGGGATGGGGCGGGGGCCACCGCCTCGGGTCGTGTTGATAAGAGCAACGACGTAGGCCTTGACTGACTCGTCAACGTAGACCCGTCCGGCAGTCTCCTGAAGGAAGAGCACATCCTCGGTGGTGACCGGCTGGGCCGTTGATTTTCCGAAGGCCCGTTCGGCTGTTTTGGTGAGGATCTCGATCTCTTCACCGGGAGTCGGGTACGTGAGGATCTCTTTGAGGAGGAACCTGTCCATCTGCGCTTCAGGAAGAACGTAGGTGCCTTCCTCGTCGACGGGGTTCTGGGTGGCGAGCACCATGAACGGGTCCGGCAACTTATAGATGGTGCCGCCAATCGAAGTCTGGCGTTCCTGCATGGCTTCCAGCATCGCCGACTGGGTTTTGGCGGATGAGCGGTTGATCTCATCGAGGAGCACCATGTTGGCGTGCACGGGACCGAGCTGGGTCGAGAACTTCCCGGTCTCGTACGTGTAAATCTGGGTGCCCACTATGTCGTTCGGCATGAGGTCCGGCGTGCACTGGATACGGGAGAAAGATCCGGAAATTGCTTCCGAAAGAGTCACTGCCGCAGTGGTCTTTGCCAGTCCTGGCACGGATTCCAGGAGGACATGACCCCGTGCCATGAGGGAGACGATCAGAGCCTGATACAGGTCTCGCTGGCCCACGACCGTGGCGGAGAATATGCCCTGGACCCGCCCCAGTGCGTCGCGTGCCCTCGCCATGTCTTCAGTCGGTATCTTGCCATTTGCAACCTGCATGCTGCTCCTATCGCGAGGTCCTCTACACCATCATTTCATCACGCCTCCCAGTGTTAGGACATAATCTGGTGGGGTGACCACTACCCAGCGCCTGCTTAATCCCACGGGAGTTTCCTGGCCCATTGTCGTCGGTATTGCCGCGACAATCATCGCCGGACTCACCACCGGTATCTACGCCGAAGCCCTTCTGGCCGACCCGGGTGCCGTAACCCGGTGGGCCGTTCCGCTTCTCACGTACGGCCGGGATACCGTTGCCGCGCTAACCTTTGGGGCGTTCCTGATCGCCGCCACCGTCTACTCCCCCACCACGGAAATAAGACCGCGCAAGTCCTTCACATACGACGCACCCGAATGGCAGCGGGTCATGAAATTCGGGCGGACAACAGCAATCATCTGGCCGATCCTGGAACTCGCAAACTTCATTGTTACCTACTCTTCGGTCGCCGGGGTACCGCTCTCCGATAACTCGCTTGGCCCGGGCCTGTGGCAGTTCATGACCGAGATCGAGCTCGGCCAGATCATGGCCTGGTCGATCCTGCTTGCCGTTATCGTCTCCATCGTGGCGGCCTTTGCCTCGACCATGGCGGGCTCAGCGTGGACCATGGCGCTTTCGGCCGTTGCCATGGTCCCCATTGCCCTGACCGGCCACGCCTCCGGCGCGGCCTCCCACACTCTTGCCGTGTCCTCGATCTACATCCACCTGCTTGCCATGAGCGCATGGGCCGGTGGCCTCATTGCCTTCCTTGTCACCGCCCCCAGGAGCGGCCGCCTCGCCGCCTACGCATCCCGCTATTCCTCAATCGCGGCGTGGGCACTGGGGCTGACAATCTACTCCGGTTTCCTTGCCGGTTTTATCCGATTCAACAGCCCCGCAGAGCTGTTCACCTCAAGCTATGGCCGGCTCCTACTCGTCAAGGTGCTCGCGACGGGCGTGCTGGCGCTCGCGGGTCTCGCGCACCGCAGGCGCACCCTCGCCACCATCGAAGAGACACCGCGGCCGTTTACGAAGCTTGCCGTCGGCGAAGTGCTCATCATGACCGGGGTTATCGGTGTTGCTGCCGCCCTGTCGAATTCGGCTCCGCCGGTCCCCCAGGACCCGGTTCCCGATCCGACCCCGGCTTTCCTGCTGTCTCAGAACCCAATCCCGCCCTACCCGGAAACCATCAACTACCTGACTCAGTGGCGCATCGAACCCATCCTCGCTTTCGCAGCTGTCGTCGGGATCGTGCAGTACGTGCGCTGGGTCGGGCGCCTCAACGCTCGCGGTGACGAGTGGAGCAACTGGCGGACCTTCTCCTGGATTGCTGGCATGGTCCTGTTCTTCTGGGTAACGAACGGCGGACCGGCAGTGTATGGAGCCGTTCTGTTCTCCGCCCACATGCTCATGCACATGATCCTCGCCATGGTGATCCCGATCCTCCTGGTCCTCGGTGCCCCGGTATCGCTCCTGGCCCGAGCAATCCCCGCCCGCACCGACGGCTCGCGGGGCGGTCGGGAGATCATTCTTGCCGTTGCTCATTCCAAGTACGGAGCTTTCTGGGCACATCCGGTTATTGCTGCCGTGAACTTCGCAGGATCCCTCATCCTGTTCTATTTCACTGACCTGTTCTACCTGTCGCTCACCACCCACGTTGGTCATCTCCTCATGGTCCTGCACTTCACTCTTGCCGGATACATGTTCACGAACGCGCTGATTGGTATCGACCCGGGCCCCACCCGCCCCGCCTATCCGCTTCGCATCCTCCTGCTGTTCGCAACGATGGCATTCCATGCATTCTTTGGCATTGCCGTTATTTCTTCCACGTCGGTTCTCGCAAACGAGTTCTTTGGCTGGCTGGGACTGCCGTGGGGCGTGAATGCTCTCGCCGACCAGGAGGTGGGCGGTGCCATCACGTGGGGCATCGGTGAGTTCCCCACCGTGGCGCTCGCAATCTCGGTGGCGATCATGTGGGCCAAGTCGGAAGACAAGGTCGCGAAGCAGATCGACCGCCGCGCCGACCGGGATGATGATGCTGAGCTGAAGGCCTACAACGAGATGTTGGCGGCCCGAGCAAAGGGTCGCGGATAGCCCGCGTAGCGGCTCGTGAATAATCGTTTCTCGCAACCTGTGCCAGTATTGACCTATCCTTGTTCGGGAAGTTCCGACGATTTGAGTACCTATGAGTGAGAACAACACATCGCACAACCGCGGCATGAGCCCCGGGCTTAAAGCCGTACTCGTTGTCTTGGGCATTATCTTGTCGATTATCATTTTCCTCATCTGGTCCGCCATCATCCGCGGCGGAGCCGACCTGGTGGCAAACGCCGAATCCGCCAGCCCAACCGAGTCAGAGACATCCGGGGCTGACAACACCGAAGAAGAGGCACCGGATCCTCTGGCACAGCCCAGGGCCTCCGTCATTGCGATTGTGGACGCACCCACCTGCGATTCCGCAGAAACCGACACCAACGCTCTCGCTGAGCTCGTGACCGTATCCGAGCAGAACGGTGGCCTCGGGGACGACGATCGTCAGCTCATTGTCGACACGCTCAACAAGATCGACGACTCCTGCCCGAAGGATTTCACTCTCGATGTCGCGAACCGGGTTTCCGGGGCCGGGGTGCCGCTGGCGCTCGCACAGATCTCCGACGAAGCAGATTGGGTAACGAAGGCCCGTCCCGCCCCCGACGGTGCTCGACCGCTCACCGACTTCAATACGGACAGCCTCAATATCCACTGCACGATGGATTCCACCCAGGCTACCTGCTCGATCTACACGTACACGTTCCCGTCGGTTCCCGAATCCTGCGAAACGTACACGCAGACGTACACGGTCGGCGAAGCGAGCGACACGAACGAACTCTGTTCTTGGCGCATCCAGTCCTCTAACGACCGGAACGCCAACGCCGTCTACGCGAACGACACCTTTGCCTGCGAAGTAACGGGCGGCGGAAGCACTGTCGAATGCTGGTCCCAGCTGTCCGGCAAGGGCTTCACGGTGAACCGCAACAGCGGCACCACCTTCTAAACCCCACGCTGCGCACGTTTCCCATCCGGGCACGCCATTTCGATCCCCGCGCTGCATTACTCCGATCCCGGCGCTAGATTCCACTCCCCGCGGCACCCTGGGTTCCAGTAGAGCGCGAGTGCCGCACAGGACAATCTAACGTCCCATATCTTCACGGTTTAGTCCGTGATAATAGGGGCATGGCATCTCGAGGTTGGGTACCGAACTATCACGGCGCGTGGGCAATGATTATTGTTCCGCCGTTTGTAGGGACGATCCTGTCTTCGTTCCACCCCCACCATCTCCTATTGCTCGCCGTGTGGTGGATCGGGTACTTTGCTTTCTTCTCAACCGGCCAATGGCTCCGGTCCCGCAGGAAGGTCCGCTACCGCAAGCCGGTCATCGTCTACGGCGCCCTCACCTGCCTCGCCGGCATCCCCCTCGCCTTCCTCGTTCCCGAGCTGATCATCTGGGTTCCCGTGTTCCTGCCCCTGATCATCATCACGGCATGGCAGTCGATCCAGCGGAAGGACCGTTCCCTTCTAAACGACGCGGTGACGGTCGTAGCCGCCGGGCTGCTCACTCCCGTGGCCTTCCACCTGGCAACCCTGCTTGGAACCGTTCCTCAGGGCAGGCACGGATGGGAGGCGTGGGACTGGATGTGGCTGGCCACCGCCTCAATCACCGCCTATTTCGTCGGCACTGCGTTCTACGTGAAGACAAACATCCGCGAGCGCGGCAACGAGGGCTTCTTCTGGCTTGCCGTCGGCTACCACGCGGTCTTCGCCACTGCCGCCACAGTCTTCGCATTCATGGGGGTCTTCCCCGTCCTCCACGCTGTCATCTGGTGGGCGCTGACCGCCCGCACATACGCAGTGTCAACCTATTCAGCCAAGATCGGGCGCCGCGTCTCCGTTAAAGCCATTGGCATCTGGGAAATCATCACCACGGTCGCGGTGACCGGCTCACTCCTGATGTAAATCCCTTCTCACGAGGCTTCTTACCGTCGCTGTATGCCGAACTCTTCTTGGGCGAAATGGTGAGCTCATTGGCACGGGCCGATCGGGAGGCGTGGTTCCAGCTATCGCAGGCTTTTCGCATACTCCGCTGCAGCCGCAATGATCCGGTCGTTGGCTTCAGGGGTGCCGATGCTGACGCGCACTCCGTCACCAACAAAGGCGCGAACAACGATTCTGTGGCGTTCTGCGGCCGCCAGGAACGGTTCCACGTTAGTCATCTCGAACCACATGAAGTTGGCCTGCGAGCGCGGAATGGCGAATCCCAGATCCGCCAGTTCGGCGATGACGCGTTCCCGTTCGGCAACGACATCATCCGTTCGGGCCACAACCTTGTCCGTTGCATCGAGGGCGGCGATAGCTGCCCTTTGGGCGAGGGCGTTCACTGCGAAGGGGGTTCCGACCGTGCGGAGGGTTTCCGCTGTGGCGGGGTGCGCGAGTGCGTAGCCGACCCGCAGTCCGGCCAGCGAGTACGCCTTGGAGAAGGTGCGCAGAACAATGAGATTGGCGTGCTTTGCAAGGAGTTCGTCGGAACGGACCCTGTCTTCCATGCGAGCAAAGTGAATGTAAGCCTCGTCGAGTATCACCGGGATGCTCTCGTCGATGCGGTCGAGGAAGCGTGCGAGATCCGCGTGGGTGACGGCTGTTCCCGTCGGGTTGTTCGGGGAGCACACGATGATTGCAGCGGTTTTGTCCGTCACTGCCTCCGCCATCGCATCCAGGTCATGCTCGCCAAGATCGGTGACGGGAACCTTGATAGTCAACGCCGCGGCGAGGGCCGTAGCGATGGGATAGGACTCGAAGGACCGCCACGCACACACCACTTCATCACCGGGCTCGCAGGCAGCATCGAGGATCTTTTCAATCATATTGACGGAGCCGTTGGAGACGGCCACCCAGTCACTGTCGACACCGTGGAACTTAGCAACCCGCTGGCGCAGGTTCACTGCCATCATGTCCGGATACTCCTGCAGTGAACCAACACCTTCGGTAATCGCGGCCTGGATCGACGGTAGCGGCTCGAACGGCATTTCGTTCGACGACAGCTTGATAATCGCAGGGTCGGTCGAGGGTTTTCCGGCCACGTAAGAGGGCAGGTTCGCAAGGTCTTCACGGAAAAGGCTCATATCCTCATCATGCACCTTCCGAGTAGGGTTGTGCCCATGAAGTTCATTGTGCGCACACTCGTGACCGCCCTGGCACTGTGGCTGACGAGCCTTCTCTTGGACGGGATTACTGCCCCGGCCGCTCAGTCAGATGGTCAGCTCGCCCTCTATTTCATTGGTGCGGGAGCAATCTTCGTTGCCGTTACGGCAATCATTCGGCCAGTCCTGATCGTCCTGTCCATCCCCTTCTACATCCTCACCCTCGGCCTGTGGCACCTGGTCATCAACGCGGGAATACTTCTCCTGTCCAGCTGGTTGGCCCGACAGTTCGGGTGGGGTCTGACCGTTGATTCCTTCTGGTGGGCCGTCGGCGGCGGCCTTGTCATCGCCATCATCCTCATCGTGATCGACATGTTCCTGCCGAAGGAGTACCGCAAGTAGTGTCTGTTTACGTCAAGAGAGGCACCTCCAGGCAGATCGCCTTCGAAGCAGCGGGACTCCAGGACCTGAGAGCATGTGGGGCTAGAGTCGCCGAGCTCGCCCAGGTCGATGACACCTCGCTTGCCACCGTCACCATCCAAGAAACATCCCCCACCCAGCAGGCCGCCTACGAGTTCGGGACGATGCTTGCAGGCCTGCACGAGAACGGCTCCGACCGCGTGTTTGGGCAGGCCCCTCCGGGCTTTGATCTCGCCGAGCACGGCGAGGGAACCATGGGGCAGGAGCGCCTCCCACTTGTCTCCCCAGGGGCACAGCCCCGGGCCTGGGGCGTGTTCTATGCGGAAGACCGGATCCTGCCCTATTTGGGCTCCGCCGTTTCCAACGGCTCAATAGACACGGACGGAGCACAGGCAATCGAAGCCCTTGCGGAACGTCTCCGGGACGGAGCATTCGACACTGACGATCGGCCGGCGGTCCTCCACGGCGACCTGTGGTCCGGCAACGTCCTCTGGTCGGCAGATGGTGGGGTTCTCATCGACCCCGCCTCCCACGCCGGCCACTGCGAGTCGGACCTTGCCCAGCTCACCGTGTTTGGCGCTCCCCACTGGGACGACATCACCGCAGGATATGAATCGGTGAGGGAACTATCGGAGGGATGGAACGAACGGATTGGGCTACACCAGCTCCACATCCTGATCGTCCACGCCTCGCTCTTCGGCGGCAGCTACGGCAGACAGACGGTGCGAACAGCCCAGAACTATCTCTAGTTCCGAGCTGTTCGCGTTGCTCTTACCGGAACATAGCTTGCCAGGCAGTCGCTCGAAGATGCACTAGATCAGCGACGGAGCAATCTGCTCCTTCACCTTCTTGCGCAGCACCTTGCCAAGCATCGACTTCGGCATGTCCTTCATGACCGTAATGCGGCGGGGCACCTTGTAGCGGGCCAGGTACTGGCGGCAGAACTCCCGGATCTCCTCAGCATCAAGCGTGTGCCCCGGGGCAACAACAACGGCCGCCACAACCTCTTCACCGGAATCCTTCTCAATTCCCACAACCGCGGCCTCCTCAATCGCCGGGTGGCGCTGTAGAACCTGCTCCACCTCGGACGGGGAAACATTGAATCCACCCGTAATGATCAGTTCCTTCACCCGGTCAACGATTGTGGCAAAGCCGTCCTCCTCAACGGTGACAATGTCACCCGTACGCAGCCAGCCACCCGGTAGCAGAGTCTTGGTCGTTTCTTCTTCGTTCTCCCAATAGCCCGAGAACACCTGCGGGCCCCTAAGGAGCAACTCGCCTTCCTCACCTTGAGCAACCTCAATCGAGGGATCCTCAATGTCAACGACCTTCATGTACGTCGACGGGAAGGGAACACCGATCGTGCCGGTGCGGCGCGACTCGTGGAAGGGATTACCCAGGGCAACGGGCGATGCCTCAGTCATGCCATACCCCTCAACAAGCAGCCCGCCCGACAGGGCCTCCCACTCCTCCACAATGTCGTCGGTGAGCTTCATGGCTCCCGAAATGCAGTACTTCGCTGCCGACAGCGAGATGTTGCGCTCGCGGGCACGCTCGGCAGTCTTCTTGTAGATCGGGGGAACCGCGCAGTAAATCGTCGGAGGATACTTCTTCACCTCGTCAAGAACCATGTCGGGGTTGAACTGGGGGAAGATCACGAGATTCGCCTGTTTCATAATCCCAAACGTCAAATAAAGGGTCATACCAAAGGCGTGGAACATGGGGAGCAGCGCGTAAGCATTTCCCTTCCGCTCTTCCGCTCCCAGCATCCATGCCGCACCCTGGCGAGCATTCGCGTAGAGGTTAAGGTGCGTCAGCATCGCACCCTTCGATGAGCCCGTCGTACCAGACGTGTACTGAATAACCGCGGTGTCATCAACGGTCGGCTTCGGGTAGTCCGAAGCAATTGCAGGCGCCTTCACAAGTGTCGACCACGGCGTGGTGCCCGTCGTTTTCGTGGTCAGCGCACCCTTCTTTTCTTTCAACGACTTGATCGGAAGGTTCAGCGCGAGACGCTTGACGGTTGGGAACTCATCAAGCATGTTGACGGCAATGATCGTGTCGATACCGAATTCGGGACCGGAAATCTTCTCCACCGACTTATCCCAGGCGATCGCCACCTTTGCTCGGTGGTCCTGGAACTGGGCAAGTAGTTCACGGGAGGTGTAGAGCGGATTGTGTTCCACCACAATCGCCCCGATCCTCATCGCCGCATAAAAAGCCACGACGTGTTGCGGGCAGTTGGGCAGCACAATGGCAATGCGGTCACCCGGCTTCACACCCAGCTTACGCAGGCCCTCGGCGACCGCGGCCACCTGCTCACCGAGCTTGCGATACGTTGTTTGCTTCCCAAAGAACGTCATGGCCGGGGAGTCGCCTCCCCCGGCAACAGCCGTCTCAAAAAGCTCAACGAGCGAGTCCGTCGGGGTCTCGATCTGTTCGGGAACTCCCGGCTGGTAGTTCTTCGTCCAAGGGGTATGGCTCTGTGTCATACTTTCATCTTCGTCCAATTCATGGCGCCATTGCTAGATCATTCCACGCGGAAAACATCACCGTTCCAATTAACGACAGTTTTCAAAACATCCGTCTTGGACGATCTGCACCTTTCACCAAGAACGGCCCTTATTCACGCCTAATCAGTGCCAATTCGCGCTCACTATGCGCTTGCTACCTGCCGGTAGATCGCGCCACAAAGGTGGGATCATCACGACCGAGCACTCCCCGGACGGTTAGCATGGCTGTCATGAGCACTCTCAGCCCGCTTGATGGTCGATACGCATCCTACGTTTCCCCACTCGTCGATCACCTGTCAGAGGACGCCCTGAACCGGGCCCGTGTCACGGTCGAAGTCGAATGGCTCATTTACCTTGTCGACACGGGGATCCTGCCCGGCGAGTTCACGCCCGAGGAGCGGGACGAGATGCGAAGCATCGAGGTCGATCCCAAGGAGCTCGGCGAGATCGAGGCGGAAACCCGCCACGACGTGAAGGCTGTCGAGTACTACCTGCGTAAGCGCGTAAAGTACCCCGATATCGTTCATATTCTCTGCACGTCGGAGGACATCAACAACCTCGCGTATGCCCTCACCATCAAGGATGCTGTCGAGAAGGTCTGGCTCCCGGCGGCCCGTCGCCTTGTCAACAACATTTCGGTTCTGGCCCGCGAGCAGAGGGACCAGCCGATGCTCTCCCGCACCCATGGACAGACCGCCACCCCGACAACCCTGGGTAAGGAAATGTCGGTGTTTGCGTGGCGTCTGTCCCGCCAGCTCCAGCGGATCCGCGACACCGAATACCTCGGTAAGATCAACGGCGCCACCGGCACCTACGGTGCGCACGTGGCGGCCCTGCCCGAGACAGACTGGCCCTCCCACTCGCGGTCCTTCGTCGAATCGCTCGGTCTGAGCTGGAATCCGCTCACCACCCAGATCGAATCGCACGACTGGCAGGCCGAGCTCTACTCCGACATTGCTCGCTTCAACCGGATCCTTCACAACTTTGCGACCGACGTGTGGACCTATATTTCCCTCGGCTACTTCCACCAGAACCTGGCAGCCCAGGGTTCAACCGGTTCGTCAACCATGCCGCACAAGGTCAACCCGATCCGCTTCGAGAACGCCGAAGCGAACCTGGAAATATCCTCGGCCCTGCTCGACACTCTCGGATCCACGCTCGTTACCTCGCGCCTGCAGCGGGACCTCACGGACTCCTCAACTCAGCGCAATATTGGTGTGGCCTTCGGCCACTCTCTCCTCGCCATCGACAATGTCACCCGCGGCCTTGCTGGCCTGGACGTTGATGCGAATGCCCTTGCTCGTGACCTCGACGCCTCATGGGAGGTTCTTGGTGAACCAATCCAGCAGGCCATGCGAGTCGCTTCCATCAAGGGCGCAACCGGCATGGACAATCCGTACGAGCGACTCAAGGACCTGACCCGCGGTCAGCAGGTCACCGAAGAGATCATGCGTGACTTCATTAAGTCCCTCGGCATCCCCGCCGATGTGGAGGCCCGCCTGCTGGAGCTGACCCCCGCAACCTACACGGGACTGGCCAGCCAGCTCGTTACCTACCTGGGAGAATAATGGATCAAGAGCTCACCGGAATTGCCGGGTGGGCGGTGGACGTCATGGAGTCGCTCGGCGGCTTCGGCGCCTTCCTCCTGATCGGCCTAGAGAACCTCTTCCCACCACTACCCTCAGAAATCATCCTGCCGCTCGCAGGTTTCACTGCGTCCCTTGGCACCCTCGGCATGGTCGAAATGATCGTCTGGTGCACCGCGGGATCCGTCACCGGCGCCTGGCTGCTCTACGGAGTTGGCTACGCCCTTGGCCGCGACCGTACCCGTGCCATTATGGGGGCCCTTCCCCTGGTCAATATCAGCGATATCGACAAGACCGAGGCCTGGTTCCGCAAGCACGGCACGTGGACCGTGCTCCTGGGCCGCATGATCCCGATCTTCCGTTCCCTGATCTCGATCCCCGCGGGCGTCACGAAGATGAAGCTACCGATCTTCACGGCCCTCACCCTCGTTGGCTCCCTGATCTGGAACACCGTCCTCATTTCCCTTGGCTATGTCCTTGGTGAGAACTGGACCAGGGTTGAAGGTTGGGTTGGGATCTTCTCCCGGATCGTTCTCGTCGCCGTCATCGTCTTCGTCATCTGGTGGATTGGCCACCGCATATATACGACAAGGAAGAACCGCAGGGACGACACTGATCAGGTGGCAGGCACCGATCAATCGGACGTCACCGATCAGAAGACGGGCGGAGCCCCGGCAACGGACACGGCCCAGAGCTCTGGCGCTAACTCCGCCGGGTCAACGACAGCAGGTGCTTCCGAGAACCCGCACCCAGAGACCAAAGCAGAAGAGTCGGCTTCCCACGCAGACGGTCACTCTGGCGCCACAGACTCACGTCAGCAGAACAGTACCGAACCCGATCCGCCTACCACCGAACCTGAAGAACACGCCTAGC
>NZ_JBQCYC010000029.1:0-26243 GCF_052087705.1 Flaviflexus sp.
AGGTGTCACTGCCATCGCGAAGGGACGTCGGGATATCCATTTCAGGCCCGTAGTTACATTCAAAGTGTTGCTCAGATATTCCTGTCAAATATCTGAGCAACACTGGCGCGAAGACATGTCGGTGACACCTTAGGTGTGACGACTACTTTGCATTGCCTAATCCTCAAGCGGCTCAAAAGCCGTTTCATGGATCGTGAGCATCGCACCTAGTGCCAGAAGCGCAACAATTACAAGGTACCAGCCCGGGGCAATGGCAGACCCGGTTGAAGCAACCAGCCATGTTGCGACAAAAGGTGCTGTACCTCCGAAAAGTGCATTCGCAGTGTTGAAGCTCAATGCGAACCCCGTGTAGCGGACTCGCGTTGGGAAAAGTTCGGAGAGGAATGTAGCCAACGTACCGTCGTTCATCGTCAACAAGGCACAAAGGAAAATTTGGACCAGCAGGACGATAACGAAAGTTCCTGTACTGAGCAACCAATATGCTGGGACTGCAAAAAGGATAAACAATACGCATGCAGTGAGCAACATTCTCTTGCGACCGAACACGTCAGAGAAATGACCCATAAGGAAGATCATGGCGATGTATACGGCCAGCGAAATACTTGAACTGAGAAGTGCCATGTCCGCATTCATGCCTACTTCTTCGGAGAGGAAAGTTGGCATATAGGACAGCAATAAATAAAAGGCAACGGCATTCAGGCAGGTTACTCCAAGCCCGACCATTACACGTTTCCAGTGCTTCTTAAAAACGTAGCGGACCGGGGCATCGACCTGCTTATGGCCTGACTTCTCAGACAGTTCGCGATAAACAGGCGAGTCCTCTAAGTGGATCCGGATATACCTACCAATATATCCAAGCGGTCCTGCCAGTAAGAACGGTATCCGCCATCCCCAGGATTCCAGTTGCGCATCACTCAATATTGCGTTCAGAGCAAAAACGAAGATAGCTCCCGCTAACAACCCACTTGCGGTACTGGCTGGCACCACCGAGGTGTAGAGGCCTCTCTTCTTCGCCGGCGCATACTCTGACATAAACGCTGCGGCCCCGGCATATTCACCTGATGCAGAGAACCCTTGAACGACACGAAGCACCAATAGAAGGGCTGGGGCCCAAAGGCCAATCGTCCCGTAACCTGGGAGAAATCCTAT
Source organism: Flaviflexus sp. (assembly GCF_052087705.1). NCBI lineage: Bacteria > Bacillati > Actinomycetota > Actinomycetes > Actinomycetales > Actinomycetaceae > Flaviflexus > Flaviflexus sp. The sequence continues at coordinate 1,150 of NZ_JBQCYC010000029.1, forward strand.
GAGGAATGTCGAACCAGACATAATCATGATCGACCAGGATAACGCCCAGCGGCGCCCATACTTATCGCCCCAATTACCCCAGAACAAGCCGCCAATAGGGCGCACAAGGAATGATAATGCAAACACGGCAAACGTGGAGAGCAGGGCAGCAACCTCGTCCCCTGGCGGGAAGAATACTGTCGCAATGACAGCCGCTAAGTAGCCATATGTCGCGTAATCAAACCATTCGACAAAGTTTCCTACGAAGCTTGCCTTGGCAGCCTTTCTCACCGCAGCATGGGCATCTTCCGCTTCGACCTGGTCGCGTCGGCCATTCTTTTCGTTATCAGCATCTGGTGGCATTTCTACTCCTCGCACGCCTCATTGCGTGCTATGGGGTTTCCTCAATGGCGCAAATTAGCGCTCAGCATGAAGAGCTGGATCTACTTCGGTTGGTTTCTTCCTTCGCCCTCTCGCAAGCCCCGATAGAATTGGGCCGATACCTCCAATAATGATCAGAATGCCACCTATTGCTCCCACGACAGTCATGGACTCGCTCCAGATGACCACGCCCAGTACTAGAGCAACAACACACTCCCAGTACGCAACAGTTGACAGCTCGACTGCAAGCAAATGCTTACCTGCAACAGGTAAAAGACCAATTGCCATGAGACCGGAGACTAGGAACAGAACCACTGCCCACACCCAATGGTTACTTTCCATAACTTCGATTGGGTTCGTCGGATCGATAGCAATTAAACGGTAGACCATGACTACAAGGGCACCGACGATTCCAAAGGCAAAGTTCCAGAACGAACGAACCTCCGAAGATATATCAGAACGATACCGGTAGAAGAAGAGCGCTAGGCCGTAGAATAATCCTGACGCAAGTCCGAATAAATCTCCCATCGTCTTATTCGGCAGCTCTGGGTTCACAGATAGATCAAGACCGAAGGTAAGGCCAGATTCTGGGCTATAGGCGATAAGCCCTACAGTCATAAGCATTCCGATAAAAACTAGGCCAAGGAAAAGCGCATGCGATTTGCTTATTCGCTCCTTAAGAAAAATCGCGGCAAGAATAGCCGAAAAGAGAGGACCCGTGTAAATCAAGAAGACCGCGTTAGCAATGGTGGTCATGAGCGTTGCCGAAACATAGAACGCCAGGCTGGCTCCGATACAGAAGCCACCTGCCACAACTGCAAACGAAATCTTTGTCTTACGAAGTTCAGGAAGTTTCTTAACGAGCGCAACGATCAGGAGCATTCCAAGTGCTCCAACGGCCATTCTTCCTAGAGCAAGGAAGTCTCCCGTGATGTAGCTGGTGCCGGTCTCGGGGTTTTGTGGGGTCGCCAGTCGACTAAAAGTCCCGACCAGTCCCATGCCCGTCGCTGAGATCAAGATTGCAGTAAAGCCGACTTTCTTGTTCTGGCCGGTTGTCGCCTCTTTAGAGGGGGTTCGTGTTTCCATTATTGAATCCTTGTTTTGACATCAGCACACTGCTGGTCGCGACTATTGAAGGTTGAACTTGGGCCGGGACCTGTCTCTCCGCGAGAGGACATGGTCCCGGCCGTATTATGAGGGGAGGCAGACATTATCTGCCTCCCCTGGCGGACTAGACGAGTGTCGGATCCTCGACCTGGGTCGAGAAGTAGTCCTCGCAGTCGCCTTCGCGGTAGACGTCTGCCGTGGCACAGTGGAGGCCACCGCCGAAGGCGTAGGCGTCACGGAAGTCAACCGGGATCGGGTTCATTCCGAGCTTCTCCATCTGCTCCAGCTGGTGGACCTCGGAGGCCTCAACGATCACGTTCTTGTGGTCGAGTACGAGGCAGTTCATCGAGAGCCACACGGAGGAGTAGCACAGCGGCGGCGGCTCCTTGTGGGCGGGCGGTGCCGCATCCACAATCTGCCAATCGTTCGCTTCGAAGATCTTGCGCTGCTCTTCGGGCAGACGACGCTCGGGGTTGTTGATGATGAGGCCCGGGCGAAGCGGCACGAAGGTCGCGTCGATGTGGATCGGGTAGGGGTCACCCGGGAAGTTCACTGCGTGAATGCGGTGCTCCGGGTAGTAGCGCTTGAACCACTCCATGGCCTTACGGTTGGTGGTGAGGCCGTGCTGGATGAAGAGGTCCTTGCCGAGACGCAGTACGTCAGCAGCGTCCCACATCGGCTCTGCTTCGGTGGTAACGAAGTCGAGGTTCGCGGTGCGCTCGAGGCGCTCCTCCAGGGCGATCTGCTCATCGTAGTAGTTGTGCTTGTACGACTTGTCGGTCAGACGGGGGCGCGGGGCCTGCGACCACTTGAACTCCGGGTCCTCCTCGAAGTACTGGTTCATGAGAGGCCAGTATGCGAGGTACTCGAAGTAGCGGCAGCGGAACGAGTTGGCGGATGCCATAATCTCGTTACCCATGGTGAGCAGGATGTCGCGGGGCGGCATCTGGGTCTGGCCTGAGGGCACCCGGAAGTCGGGGGTCATCATGGCCTGGTTCCACTGGATCGGAGTTGGGCGGTCAACCTTAACTCCGCGGTTCTCCAGTTCCTTTGCGAGGCGGTCGAGTGCTTCGTTTGCCTTCTCCACGGTTTCGGTGGGACGGGGGCCCCACATACCGCGCATCTCCGAGTCGACAGGGACCTTCTCTGAGGTTGCCGGCTCTTCATCGGGGATGACCGTGAAGTCAGCCTTTCCGACAATGACATGCTTCAGCGGGTCAAAGTCGTTCCATGAATTGACGATTTTCGTCATGGTTACTTTCCTCCTGGTATCAACACCGTTGTTGGTGCTGGAGTTCTGCGGAGATTGCTCCCCGCCTGGCTAGAAGGACGTTCCTTCCAACCAGATGTTTGTTATTCGGTTATCTTGTCGGGATTGAATGTATTGGGGCGTCCGTCGACGACTCCGCCGTAGTAGCCGCCGGGGGTGATGATGGTGCCGGCCTCGCCGTTGATGATCTTCACGCAGTCCTCAAGACGGCCGATCGCAGCGACATTGCCGGTCAGCTCGACGAAGCGGCATGCAGCTTCAACCTTCGGTCCCATGGATCCTGCAGCGAATCCCTTCGACCTCATCATTGCCGGTGTGGCCGAACGGATCTCCGTCTCTTCGGGTGTTCCGTAGTTATCGAGTACCGCCGGCACGTCAGTGAGGATCATGAAGATGTCTGCGTCGAGTGCCTCAGCAAGGACTGAACCTGTCAGGTCCTTATCGATAACTGCTTCAATGCCAACCCGGTTGCCTTCTTCGTCGCGAACAACGGGGATACCGCCGCCACCCGAGCAGACAACGACAGCTCCCGAATCGACGAGAGTGCGGATGATCCGGGTCTCAACAATCCGTTGGGGCTGCGGAGAGGGGACTACGCGACGCCAGTACTTGCCGTCTTCGCGCATGACCCATCCGCGTTCCTTCTCGAACTGCTTTGCCTCATCCTCCGTGTAGACGGCACCCACGAACTTCGTGGGGTTCTGGAAGGCGGGGTCGCCAGCAAGAACAAGCGTCTGGTTAACAATTGAAGCAATGGGCCGATCGGGCAATCTATTCTGGAGTGCCTGCAACATCCAGTACCCGATCATTCCCTGGGTCATCGCACCGAGCGTGTCAAAGGGGTACGGCTCGGATAGTGAGTCGTCATTCGCTGACTGGAGGGCGAGAACACCCACCTGGGGACCGTTGCCGTGTGTCAGGACAAGATCGTGCTCATCAGCCAGCAGCCCAAGCGAGTTGACAGCCGATTTCACGTTCTCGATCTGAGGGTTGGCATCGGGCTTCTGACCACGTTCAAGAAGCGCGTTGCCTCCCAAAGCTGCAACGATTCTCATGTCACTCCTCACCAAGCGTGGCGACCATGACGGCCTTGATGGTGTGCATGCGGTTCTCTGCCTCGTCGAAGACCAGGGAGTCTTCCGATTCGAAGACATCGTTGGAGACTTCGAGACCGTCGAGGCCAGTCTTCTGGAAGATGTCTTCACCAACCGTGGTGTTGCGGTCGTGGAATGCCGGCAGGCAGTGCAGGAACTTCGCGTCCTTGCCCGTTGCGTCGAGCAGTTCACGGTTCACCTGGTAAGGCGAGAGCTGCTTAATACGTGCATCCCATACTTCGTCCGGCTCACCCATGGAAACCCAGATGTCGGTGTAGATGAAGTCGCAGTCCTTGACGCCTTCCTTCGGATCGGTTTCGTAGGTGATCTGTGCACCGGACTTCTCGGCGAGCTTGGCTGCGAGTTCCCGAACCTCGGGGATGGTCTCAAGTTCCTTGGGGCCGACCATCTTGACGTTCATGCCGATCAGGGCACCACCAACGAGGAGCGAGTTGGCGACGTTATTGCGAGTGTCACCAACGAAGGCGAAGGTGATCTCGTTGTAGGGCTTCCCGGATGACTCATGCATCGTCAGCTGGTCGGCGAGGACCTGGGTGGGATGCCAGTCGTCGGTGAGGCCGTTCCAGACGGGGACGCCGGCGAGCTTCGCAAGGGTTTCTACGTGCTCCTGCTTATGTCCGCGGAATTCGATTCCATCAAACATCCGGCCGAGGACGCGGGCGGTATCCTCAACGGATTCCTTGTGTCCCATCTGCGACCCACTCGGATCAAGGTAGGTGATGTTGGCACCCTGGTCGTAGGCACCGACCTCGAAGGAGCAACGGGTCCTCGTGGAGGTCTTCTCGAAGATCAGAGCGATGTTCTTGCCCTTGAGGTACTGCTTCTCACTACCGGCCTTCTTCGCCGCCTTGAGCTCAGCTGCTAGTTCAAGAAGGTAGAGCCACTCTTCTGGAGTGAAGTCGACTTCCTTGAGAAACGGTCGACCTTTCAAATTGATGGTCATGAGCCATGGTCCTTTCAATACGGGAGGGTGTTGGTTAGATTTCGTCTCGAATAGTTGGGCAACTCATGCACCTGGGGCCACCGCGGCCACGGCCGAGTTCTCCACCTGGCATGGTGACGACTCGCACTCCCTCGGATTCCAGGTACTCGTTGGCTGTTACGTTGCGGTCGTAGGCAACAACGACGTTCGGTTCGAGGGCGAGCACGTTGCAGGAGTCGTTCCACTGGCCACGTTCGGCTGCGAAGTCGTCTTCCGGGGTGGTGAGGATACGAACCTCGGGAACATCGAGGGCCTTTGCGAGAACCTTGTGCATATCTTCGCCGGGGGCGGTCTCGACGTTGATCTCTCCCGGACGACCACCCTTGGTGATCGTCACGGTAGGAAGCATTCCAAGGTGGGCGTACTTGAGGAACGTCGTCTCGTTGACCATTGTCATAACGGTGTCGAGGTGCATCTGCGCACGCTCACTCTTCATGAGGACACCGATGACGCGCTGTGCTTCACCGTTCCAGAGGAGGCTACGAGCAAGGCGTTCAAATCCGGCTGCCGTGGTCCGTTCAGAAATCCCCACGAGAACGGCACCGTTGCCGATGACCTCAACATCGCCACCTTCGATCGTCGCAGCCCTGTCTCCCATGCCGCCGGACCACTTCTTAAAGTCCTCGTCCCTGAACCTGGGGTGCCACCGGTAGATCGCTTCGAAGTTGATGGTTTCGCGCTGGCGAGCAACCTTCTGCATGGAGTTAATGGAGACACCATCGAAAACCCAGCAAGAGGTGTCGCGGGTGAAGAGGTGGTTGGGGAGGCAACGGAGAACCATGAAGTCGTTCTCTGCCCGAGCAAGATACGCCGAGTCCGACCGACCCGTTATAGCAACAAGCTCAGTCTTGGTGATGCCGGCAATGACCAGCTCGGCCAGATCCTTGGGCGACAGGCTATCCGCGTACTCCCGCATGATCTGCGTGCCATTGATGCCGTACCACCGCTCTTCAAACGTCTCATCGCTCACGTAGTGGCGGGCCTGTGGGTTTTCGAGCGTTTCGGCTAGCAGCTCTTCGACGTAGAGAACTTCGACGTCCTCTTTACGCATCGAGGCAACAAAATCATCGTGTTCTTCCTGGGCCTTCTGAGTCCACAGAACATCATCGAAAAGCAGTTCGTCTTTATTAGTAGGGGTAAGGCGGTCCATCTCGCGCCCAGGGCGGTGGACAATTACCTGGCGAAGCTTTCCTACTTCAGATGCAACGCGGAATGTCATCGGGGATCCTCTCGTCATTGAGATTGATTGGCACGCCATTAGTCTGAACCCGATTAGTACGCGAGTACTAGGACTTTAGTACTTGCGTACTTAATGTTTTGTCGCCCACAAAATTTGGACCGCGCAATTCGAGCTGTTAGTGACGTAACTTTCCGCGACAATTCAACGAACTTGAGCACTTTCACACGAACGCACGCAAAGGGGAAAAATAGGACCGCAAAAAGGTGCAGAGGTAGTTGCACGATTGCCAACCATGTTCACAGGAGCACTTCGCCACACCCTCATAAGCACGCACAGGGCCTTCATCTTGGCAGGCTCCGAACCGCCCTTCACATTCCACTCAATTCCCCAATTTCCCGGCACTGAGGGAATTAAGAACAGTAGCTGGCTCGTAGCACGCCCGCGGAAGCATCCAATCCGAACCGGGCACCTTCGAAGCCATGTGCAACCGCAGGCCACTCCCCAAGCCCCCGATACAACTCCTCGTTAGCACTGCGAGACCCAAAGGCCCGAGCCAGGCGATAACTCTTACGACCGGTCTAACGATCGGCACCCTCCACCACCGACCGACGGCGCATGCCGCACCGCGAGAAGGTCATGATCTTCCTGGGGGCGGGGCATAATGGTCCCATGCGTTTTACCCGACTTTCTCAGTCCGCCTACGCCCGCTTCGCCTACAGCCAGGAGCGGGTGCTTTTCCCGCAACTCCCCGGCTATGCAGAGGAGAGGCGTTCTGAAGGGGCCAAGATTCTCGAAGTCGGGGTTGTGGACGACGTGGACGGCGAAGAGAAGATTGTGGCCGCCGCTCTGCTCCGCTACCAGCCGTGGATGAAGGTATTTAAGCGGATCAATATCGCTTACGGCCCGATCATGGACTACTCGAACCGGGATCTCGTTCGCTTCTTCTTCTCCGAACTCAGGACGTTTGCAAAGAAGGATAGGAGCGTCCTCTCGATCCGCTTCAATCCCCTTGTTGCGGAGAAGTTCTACGACGACATCACCCCCGTGGAGCACAATCCGGTTGCCGACACTTTCAAGGCGACCATGTCTGAGCTTGGCGGCATCAATGTGCAGAAGGAATTCTACGATTCTGCTGACATCCAGGCACGCTTCTTCTACACGAAGAACATTGCGGGAATGTCGTTCGATGACGTCATGAAGTCCGTTGGTCAGGTTGTTCGCACCGGATTCAACCGTGCCGGCACCCCGGGCGTCACCATCCGCTTCCTCGAAGCGGACGAGTTTGATGTTCTGGAGGAAATCCTCGACCACACGTCGGACAGGTCGGAGATGCAGAAGATCTCCGCGAATGCGATGGAGTTCTACAAGGGACTCAAGCGGGCCAAACCCGAGAAGGTCTTCGCCCCCGTTGCGATACTAAACTGCGACGACTACCTAGCTGGCGTCGAGTCGGAAGCCCAGGAGCTGCTAACCCAGGTCCGGGGCGTTGACGAGCAGGAGGCAACGCTTCAGGCAGAGGGCAAGAACCTCGCGAAGAAGCAGCGTACCGCACGCAACGAGGCCAACGACCGGCTGAAAGTACTGGAGCGACGCGCTGATGAAACCCGCAAGCACCAGGCAGAGGCAGGGAACGAAATCATTCTTGCCGGTTCTCTTTTTATTACCTGCCCGAATGAGCTTGTCTACCTCCTTTCTGGTTCCTACCGCGAATACCAGTCTTACTACGGCATTTACCTCATCCACCGAGCCATGTTTGAGTGGGCCACGGAGAACGGAATGGACCGCTACAACACGTTCGGAATCACGGGTATCTTTACCGACGACGCTTCGGACGCCGGCGTCCTGCACTTCAAGAGGCAGTTCAAGGGCGACGTGGAGGAATTTGTCGGCACCTGGGACATCCCGGTCCGCCCACGCAGGGCCCAGCTTCTCCGCACGCTCGGATAAGGCCGGAACCCATCGGCTGAGCGCCCCTCACATCAAATGGTGACGGCTTTCATGCGAACTGAGTTCGCACATTGCCCAAAAAGAGCGCTATGATGAATGACGTCCAAGCGACACGCGCCCGTAGCTCAACGGATAGAGCATCTGACTACGGATCAGAAGGTTGGGGGTTCGAATCCCTCCGGGCGCGCAGTATAACCCCGACTCACATCAGAGAGTCGGGGTTTTTCTTTTCTACACCGAGCACCACCCCGAGGCTAATAGGCCGCACCCCCAATTCCAGCCACAGCATGCAGACGCGGACTTTCCCGTGCGAGAGCATGGTCATCCCAGAATAAAGACACACTTTTTGACACTTAACCCACTCTTGACACGCAACCCTCACCGTCCAGCCCAGAGTCGCAACTCGTCCGCGATGCTCAGTTTTGGATTGCCGAATCGGAGCTCAGTTTTCAACTGCCGCTCATCGGCGGCAGCGGCCAAGGCATAGTCGGTGGTTAGCGCCTCGGAGTAGCCCGTGCCCTGCACGGGCGTACCGGCGCCAGGCACTGTCGCAGGGTTGATATGCGCCCTCACAGATCTGAACGTCGCCCACGGAACCCACACAACGACGGGAATGTGGCCCCTTGCATTGCGTTACAGTTGCATCACAATTGCATATATGCGTTGCGCTTCTATGGATATCAGACTAAAGTGCCAAAGAAATTGGCGGATTTTCGAAGATGTTTTACCTCGACTTGAGAGCCAGTCAATTCACTCCTCGCATGATCATTGCATTGATGCAGAAATCTTGTATTTTTTAATATAGAGTGAGTCACATTTGGAGTCTGAAAATTCTCTGGAGGATTCACCGTAAACGCCTAGCCGGTGCCGATTACTCGGAAACGAGGAAAATTTTCGTTATTTAACTGTTATTTGTACGGTTCGCGGGAAGTTTGGGAGTCTTGTCGAGGTTGACCTGCGTGTGGACAATTCGCGATTCACGTCACACCCGGTCCTTATGTGCACTACGTAAACTGGCAGTACTGAAGTTATTGATTTAGAAGTAAGGAAAGTAGATGAAGGGTCTCCGTTGCGAGAACGTCTACAAAGTTTTTGGGAAGGATGCGGCCAAGGCGACAAAAATGCTCCAGCAAGGAGCAAGCCTTGACGAAGTTCCCGACGACGTTACCGTCGCAGTAAACAATGTGAGCTTTGAGGTTGAGCCTGGCGAAATCTTTGTCGTTATGGGCCTGTCGGGCTCAGGCAAGTCCACCCTGCTCCGCACCCTGAACGCTCTCGGCCCAGCAACAGGCGGCAAGATTTACATTGGCGATGACGAGATCACGTCGATGTCGAAGAAGGCGGTACGTAAGCTCCGCGGCGATTCGATGTCGATGGTGTTCCAGCACTTCGCCTTGCTCCCCCACCGCACCGTGATCGACAATGCGGCATATCCGCTGGAGATTGAGGGCGTCGGTAAGGCTGAGCGCCTCGAGCGCGCAAAAGAATCTTTGAAGACGACCGGCCTTGAGGGCTGGGAGGATAACTACCCGTCCGAACTGTCAGGCGGCATGCAGCAGCGTGTGGGCCTGGCCCGCGCACTGACCGCCGATGCACCGATCCTGCTCATGGATGAGGCGTTCTCGGCACTTGACCCGCTTATCAGGCGGGACATGCAGGAGCTACTCCTGGAGATCCAGGAAGCTAAGCGCCGCACCATTATCTTTATTACCCATGACCTCAACGAGGCCATGTTTGTCGGCAACCGCATTGCGGTTATGAGGAGCGGTTCTGTTGATCAGATCGGCACGGCCGAGGAGATCCTGACGACCCCGTCGAACGACTACATCGAGCGGTTCGTCCAGGACGTCGACCGTTCCCGCGTCATTACCGCTTCATCGATCATGGTGAAGCCCATGACCCGCCTGTACATGAATGACGGCCCGAACGTTATTCTGCGCAAGCTTGAGGAAGTTGCTTCCCCGGGCGGCTGGGTAACAAACGGCGGTTCGCGGGTCCTTGCTGGCGCTGTCTATGCGGATGAAATCGTTCAAGCTCTCCGCAAGAACCCGCGCCTCAATTCGATCGAAGAGCTGATTCACCCGATTCACCCGGGTGTCGGCCCCGATACTCCGCTCAACCAGGTTGTCGCCCCTGCGGCAAGCGATCGACTCACGGTTCCCGTCGTCTCTGAGGACAACCGTCTGCTCGGTGTGATCCCGAATGTCACGCTCCTGCGTGCACTCGGCCAGGAGGATGTTGTTATGCCAGTGGATCTCAGCGCTAATTCGGCTGCGAGTGCGTCGTCCGCCGTCGAGGTCGATCACGATGCCGTTGAACTTTCTCAGGAGTCCGCGGCAGGGAATGAGGCTGATGCTTCGTTCGATGCTGATGGCACGACCGGAGAGGAGATCAAGTAATGGCTGACGATCTTCTGTTCAGAATCCCGCTCGGCGAGTGGGCCGATAAGGCCGTCGAATGGGCCAAAGCAAACCTGAGATCCATCACGGACTTCCTTTCCGATGATGTGCTAAACCCGATGTACGACTTCCTGCAGAATCTCCTGCTGACTCCGAACTTTGCGTCAATCGGCATCATCGTTGTTTTGATCCTCCTTCTGTGGAGGGGTGCCAAGGTTGCACTGTTTGGAGCTGGCGTCGTCATGGCCAGCTACGTGGCAGAGACCTGGATTGTCAGCTCTGGCGCCGTCGGATTTAACGTATTTGTTCTTGCCGCTCTGTTTGTCGCGGGCGCTGCACTCGCCTATTCCTGGAGGCACACCGCACTTGCTGTGTTCGCCGGTATCGGCGCATATCTTGGCTTCCTTTCGGAGACCTGGATAGCTGCTAGCGATGGCCTTGAGGTTAATCCCTATGTCCTCGGTGTTATCTACGTTGCGATCGCCGTTGGCATCTACTTCTGGAAGGGTTGGCAGGCTGCTGTCGCCGGCCTTGCTGGCATTGCCCTCGGTTGGGCAACAGAGGTATTGATTGCTGACGCCACAGGCCTTGGCCTCAACGCGTACATCCTCGGCGGCATCTATGTCGCAATTGCACTGGGCGTGTACTTCTGGAAGGGCCAGAAGGTCGCACTCGCCGTGTTTGCCGCACTGGCTCTTGCCTTCGTGACCGAACGCTGGTTCCTTGTCACCTACGAGCTTGACGGAGAGCAGCTCCACGGCGTTGATTACCTGCCTGAATGGACGATGATTGCGCTCCTCGTCTTCGTTGCCTATGCAACGAAGGGTTGGAAGCTTGCTCTCGGCTCCGCTCTCGGCTTCGCCGTGATCTACGGCGTCGACCAGTGGGAGAACGCGATGGCGTCCTTCGCGCTCGTCCTCGTCGCCACGATCATTGCGATCGTCATCGGCGTTCCGCTCGGTATTCTCGCCGCTAAGAATAAGTACGTGTCCGCGGTAGTCCGTCCCGTTCTGGACTTCCTGCAGACCATGCCGGCGTTCGTTTACCTCATTCCGTTCGTCATGCTGCTCGGCATCGGTGTCGTCCCCGGTATCGTTGCCACGGTCCTCTTCGCGATTGCTCCCGCCGTCCGCTTCACGGAGCTCGGCATTAAGCAGGTCGATAAAGAGGTTGTCGAGGCAGCCCACGCGTTCGGCTCACACCCCGCCCGTATTCTTGGTCAGATTCAGCTTCCGCTGGCGAGGGCCACAATCATGGGTGGTATTAACCAGGTCATCATGCTTGCCCTGTCCATGGTCGTTATCGCCGGTATGGTCGGCGCTGGCGGTCTTGGCCGTGACGTCTACACCTCGGTCACACAGGTCAACATGGAGCTCGGCGCCGAATCCGGTCTCGCCGTTGTTATCCTTGCTATCTTCCTGGATCGCACCACCGCCGCATTCGGCCGATCCAAGCACGACGAAGTTGGCAAGTAACCACAGTCCCCAGCAGAACCCCAATCCGAACGCAATCAACAACAACCCATGATTCATGGGGAAGGGAAATATGAATTTTCGGACGAGGAGAACCGTTGCCCTAACCACGGTGGTTGCCGCCGGGCTGCTTGCAGCTTGCGGTAGCGACAACGGTGACGCCGAAGAAACAACAACCGCAGGTGGTGACACCTCGGGCAACACGGGAGAGATCCACATTGGCGTTCCTGCCGGCTGGGACGAGGGCGTCATCATTTCGAACATGACGGCCGTAACCCTGGAAGAACAGGGCTACGACGTTGAGCTCACCGACGCAGAGATCGGCGTAATCTTCGCCGGTATCGGCAGCGGCGACATGGATCTGCTCATGGAGGTCGCACTGCCGACCCTCCACGCTGATTACGTCAACGAATATGAAGACACGATCGAGGACCTTGGTTGGTGGTACGAGGAGAACATCTCCAACGTCGCAGTCAACGCCGATGCTCCCATCGACTCGCTCGACGAGCTCGCCGAGAACGCCGATCTTTTCAACAATGAGATCATCGGTATTGATGGCGGTGCTGGCATTACCCGCCTCACCCAGGAAGAGGTCATTCCGACCTACGGCCTGGAAGGCATGGAGTTCAAGATCTCCTCGACGGCCGCGATGCTCGCTGAGCTCGATGCCGCTATGTCCGAGGGCCGCAATATCGCGGTAACGATCTGGAACCCGCACTGGGCGTACGACGCGTACGACATCAAGAACCTTGAAGACCCCGAAGGAGCATTTGGCGAACCCGATCAGCTCCACACTTTTGCCCACGAAGGCTTTAGCGAAGAATTCCCGGAAGTTGCTGAGATGCTCGGCCAGGTTCACCTGTCCGAAGAGGATCTCAGCCGCGCCGGTAACTTCATCATGAACGAGAACGGAGATCAGGACACTTACGAAATGACCTCCCAGTGGCTCGACGACAACCCAGAGGTTAAAGAGCGCTTCACGCTCGATGCAGAAGACTGACCTGCTCGCGGTTAACTCCCGCGGATAACGACCTCTCGAAGAAAGGAATGAAAAGATGATGATTCGAAAGAAGGCAGGTGTAGCGCTTACCGCTGCACTAGCAATGTCAATGCTCGCCGCATGTGGCGATGACGAGTCCGCCGACGAGACCGCCGGCAACGACACCACCGAAGAGACCGAAGGCGACGACACCACCGACACGGAGGGTGACGACACCGAAGGTGATGACGCGACCGGTGGCGGCTCCGACGAGGAAATCCTCATCGGTGTTCCGGCTGGCTGGGACGAGGGCGTTGTCGTCTCCCACATGGCCGAGATTGCTCTCGAGGAGCAAGGCTACGAAGTTGAGCTCATGGACGCTGAGATTGGCGTGATCTTCACGGCTCTCGCAGATGGCGACATGGACCTTCTCCTTGACGCGTGGCTGCCCGTCACCCACGCAAACTACATCGAGGAATACGGCGATGACATCGAGGAGCTCGGCGCATGGTACTCCGATGCGAAGCTCGCTCTCGCAGTGAACAGCGATGCCCCGATCACCTCGATCGACGAGCTCGCTGAGAACGCTGACGTATTCAACAACGAGATCATCGGCATCGACGGTGGCGCTGGCCTGACCCAGACCACCCAGAACGAGACCATCCCGACCTACGGTCTTGAGGGCATGGAATACAAGATCTCGTCCACCGCTGCTATGCTCGCTGAGCTCGATGCAGCCATGTCCGAGGGCCGCGACATTGTCGTAACCCTCTGGTCCCCGCACTGGGCGTACGGCGCCTACGACATCCGTGACCTCGAAGATCCCGAGGGCACCTACGGTGGCGCTGAGGAGATCCTCTCCTACGGCCGTGCTGACTTCACCACCGACTACCCCGACGTTGCAGAGATGCTCTCCAACTTCGAGCTGACCGCTGAAGAGCTCTCCGATCTCGAGAACTACGTTCTCAACGAGAACGCAGACCGCGACACGGCAGAGACCGTTGCCGAGTGGATGGAAGAGAACCCCGAGGTTGCTGACCGCATGAACGTTGGTAGCGCTGAGTAACATCGAGCACCACTCAGAAGAAATCTGAGTAATAAGCTCAACCAGGTGGGGCCGCGAAAGCGGCCCCACCTCGCATCTCAAAACACTCCTTCTCCGCTTCTCGCCTACGTTTTCCACCCAATAGGGCCAAATTGGGACTTTAGTCCCACCACTACGAGTTTTCACCGGCACTCCGGGGAAAAGTAGCTGCCGGGGAGTTTTTCGTTGATATCTTCCGTATAACTTCATACCGGAGGTCAACAATTGGCGATCAATCTTCGCTAGCATCTCCGTATTACAAACGTGGCATCACCCCGGGCATAGTCGCCCGGCGCAGCCCTTTTTGCGCCCGCTTTCCGGGGTAGTACCACTCGGCACCGATGACGGTCGCCGAGAGAGGAAAGCATGAGCCAAATAACCGGACAGACGATCGCTCTTATCGCCTACTTCATCATCATGATTCTCATCGGATGGTGGGGGTATCGGAAGACGCAGGACTACGACGACTACATGCTGGCGGGCAGGAAGCTCCACCCGATCCCAGCAGCGCTCTCCGCGGGCGCCTCTGACATGTCGGGCTGGCTCCTCATGGGCCTCCCCGGCGCTATCTATGCTGCGGGCCTCGTTGAGGGCTGGATTGCCGTGGGCCTCACCATTGGTGCCTGGCTGAACTGGAAGTTCATTGCTCCCAGGCTCCGTTCTTACACGGAGATCGCTCGGAACTCGATTACCGTCCCCTCGTTCCTGAATGCACGCTTGGCGGGAACCGGCCGCGCCCTGCGGATCTCGGCCGGCATTATCTTCCTGGTCTTCTTCATCTTCTACATTTCCGCCCAGCTCGTCGCATCGGGTAAATACTTCGAGTCAGCCTTCGGTTGGGACTACATCTGGGGCATGATCCTCGTCTGCGTCATCGTTGTTCTCTACACCTTCGCTGGCGGTTTTATTGCCGTTGCTTGGACGGACATGGCGCAAGGTCTCTTGATGATGGCGGCACTGCTGATTGTTCCCGTCGTTACCGTCATGCAGTTCGACGGAGGTGTCGGCGAGACCACCGACATCATCAACAATGCGGAGCTATCAGGTTCCGGCATAGCCAACGGTCTCGATCCGTTTGCGAACCTGACTATCATCGCTGTCCTGGGTGCTATCGGCTGGGGCATGGGTTACGTAGGTCAGCCCCACATCATCGTGCGTTTCATGGCCCTGCGTACCCCGCAGGATGCTGTCACGGGCCGTCGCGTTGGCATCGGCTGGATGATCCTCTCCGTCGGTGGCGCCGTTCTCACAGCCGTTGTCGGCATCGCCTACTTCCATCCTGAAACCGATCCACTGGCCGACCCGGAGACGGTCTTCATTTCGCTCACGGGAGCGCTCTTCCATCCGCTTATTAGCGGCTTTATTCTCGCGGCTGTACTCGCTGCCATTATGTCGACCATCTCCTCCCAGCTGCTCGTGTCCTCCTCCGCTCTTGTCGAGGACGTCTATTCGGGCATCACCGGCAAGGAGATGGGTAGGCAGAGCGGCACCATGTGGGGACGCGTTGCCGTTGTTATCACAGCTATAGTCGCCGCGCTCCTGTCGATCACTCCATCTGACACGATTCTTGATCTTGTTGGCTTTGCCTGGGCTGGCTTCGGTTCAGCCTTCGGCCCCGTTATCATCTTTGCCCTCTTCTGGAAGCGCCTCACTTCCAGGGGAGCCATGGCGGGCATGATCACCGGTGCCGTGGTCGTTTTCGTCTGGGGCAATGTGGATGCCGGTGGCATCTTCGACGTGTACGAGATGATCCCGGCATTTATTCTCGCCCTTCTCGTCACCTGGGGTGTTTCCCTGATAACCCCCTACAACGAGGCAATTCAGTCCGAGATCAATACCGAGTTTGACCGCGCGGTCGCCCTCACCAAGAAGTGGGATCCCGCCGGGGCCAAGACCGCTTCCGGCAAGCACTTGGACGAGAACCCGCCTGCACCAGCACAGTGAGGTCAGCGGCCTCATAGTCTCTAGCGCACAAGCATCCATCTCAGATGCAAGACCCTCTGGTCCGTCCCTGATCCCCCTCTGCCCAACGCCAGTCCGGTGAGCAGAGGGGGATCAGCACGATGCTCATGCGTCTCCGTTACGATGTAGCGGTGCCCGATCAGTCTGCTCTTCTCACGCCCTGCCATTACTTCAATGAGGGCCTGTGCCGGTCATGCACGCACTTGGCAACGCCCTACGAGGAGCAACTCGCTCAGAAGCAAAGCTTCTCGGAGACCATCCTGGAATGCGATTCTTGGCTACCACCTGTTGCCAGTGCAGAGTTCGGATTCCGTAATAAAGCCAAGATCATCATTGCGGGAACAGTTGCCGAACCAACTCTCGGTATCCTGCGGAACGGCGCCGGCCAGGACCTGCGGGACTGCCTTCTTTACAACCCGATCATCACCGAGGCACACGAACCGCTGACCGAGTTCATCACCAGAAATAAGCTCACCCCCTATTCGGTTCCAGAGCGAACCGGTGAACTGAAATCGATTATTGTCACGGCTAGTCCACACGGCAGGCTCATGGTTCGCTTCGTCCTGCGCTCCCCCGACTTTGTCGAACGCATTTCCAGCGATCTGGATTGGTTGGCAGAGCGTCTTCCGCTCGATGTAGCAAGCGCCAATATCCTTCCCGAGCACGTTGCCCTCCCCGAGGGCCCAACCGAGATCCACCTGTTTGGTGACCCGCTGTTGGACATGAGCCTGGGCCCATTGGATCTGCGCCTACGCCCGCAGGGATTCTTCCAAACGAACACGGAGATCACCCGCGTTCTGTATGCAACGGCAGCAGCCTGGGCTGACGAGGTCGACCCTTCCTCAATCTGGGATCTGTATTGCGGCGTTGGGGGCTTCGCAAAATCGATGGCAGCGCCATGGCGCACTGTTACCGGGGTGGAGCTATCCGAGGAAGCGGTTATCGCCGCAGGGGGCGCACCACTATTTGTGGCCGGGGACGCTGGGCAATGGGCGCGGAAGCAGGACGCTGTTCCCGATCTGCTTGTTGTGAATCCACCGCGCCGAGGGATCGGTAACCTTGCCGAATGGATTCGTCATTCCAGTATCGACCGGGTGCTCTACTCGTCCTGCAATCTCGTCTCAGCCGCAAAAGACATTGAGGTCATGGGTTTCAAGGCCGAACGGGCACAGGTGTTTGACATGTTCCCCCACACCGATCATCTCGAGTGTTTGATTATGGCGGTGCGGGAGGCCGGCCAGCAAGCTAGCAACCACCCCAATAATTCAGCAACCGCAAATGGTTTCTGAGGTTCCATTTCAGGTTCCATATCCGAAGCAATCCACCGGCAGATCATTAGATCGAACCAACGAGTGCCGCGTTCTCTCCGGTACCTTTTCTCTCGAGGTGGATAACGGTGCCAGTCGACAGTGTGAGTTCAGTTCCGCCCGGGATCACCGCTCCGGTGACAAGTACATGCGAGGCGAGCTCAAGCAGGACTCGCTGGAGGTCTTCCGGCGAATCACCGGTCAGGAGAAACTCGTCTTTTCCAACATCGGCAAGTCCTTCGGTAAATCCGTGGAGCTTCCCCATTCGTTTAGCCAGACCAAGTTGAACGAGCGCTAGGACGGGCGGGGAGCCTACGGGGGTTGTTTCAACAACTTGGCGGTAGAAGGCAGGTTCGTAAACGGTGCCATTTGCGAAGACTCCAACGACATGTGAATCAATGAGGGAGGAGACGAGACGGGTGTGGTCCCATGCTCGTTCAAGGAAGTCTGCTCCTGACGTCTCGATTTCCAGGCTGGCGACATGATCGTCGGTAACTTCTCCGGCTGCTGGCCACAGGTAGGCTCTGTCGGCAATGGGGCCAAGCTTGTCCTGCTTGGGCCCGGGAGTGATCCGGGCCTTTTCGTGGAACAGGACGTCATCCTCAACGGTGCCACCAATCGTCCTTGCCAACCGGTCAATGTCGACGGGTTCGGTCAGGAGCAGTGTCGCAACGAGACTTCCGGCGGCTTCCCTGCCTTCTGCAACTGCCCCGCTTGTGAGGGCACGATCCATGGCGGCAATGAGGGCCGTGGCATCCTGACCAAAGTTGTCAGTCACAGGTTCGTAGGACGTGATGGTGTGCCCAGTGAGCGTAAGACCATCCCCGAGGTAGCCGCCGGCAACACCGAGCAACCAGTCCTCGGATCCCGGGAGGCGGAACTGCATCGCGAAGAAAGTGACGCCGGGGCCGTCGATACGGCCGAGCACGTCAACTTTGTCGGGCCGGTGGCCATCGCGAACCAGCCAGTCCCTCATTTCCCGCACAGCATCCTTTGCCTGCTTCTTCAGGGCTTTCAGCTCGCTCATGGCATTTTCCTTTTCGTTCGTCTCGTCGGAACCACTGTGAGCGGGTCCTCCGGCCACGGATGCTTCGGGTATCGACCCCGGTTCTCTGCCCGCACCTGAGAGTACGCTCCCCGCCAAAACGATCCCAGATCATCAGTAACCGCAAGCGGCCGTCCCGCTGGCGAAAGTAGGTGGATCTGTAGGCGGACTCCCCCGGCCAAGAGCGGGGAGTCCTCCCATCCGAAGCATTCCTGCAACTTCATCGCAACGTACGGCTTCTCACCGCCGTAGGTGATCTTGGCCGTTCCACCAGCGGGTGACTCGATTCGTTCGGGGGCGAGCTTGTCGAGCTCTGTTGCTTCGGGCCATGGCAGGAGCCTACGCAGACATTCGGTCGCGTTTGCCTGGAATTTCCCGCCCTCACTCCACCGATCTAACTCGGGCCCTAGCCATTCCTCCACCCGGTCAACCAGCGCCGGATAGGATACGTCGGGCCAGGGCTCGCCGAGGTGATGATGGAGGAAGCCGAGCCGATGTCGCAGGCTGATCGCGTTTTCTGACCAGCCAAGGAGAGCAATATCGTCCCGCAAGGCGCCAATCACGATTGGACGTGCCGCCGCGGGGTCAATAGTGGCGGGTCTTCTCGACAGCTCGATGGCTCCCAGGCTCGTCACGGACCACGCTTTCACACGACCATTGCTGACCTCGTGGACGATCCGCTCACTTGATCCCATCTCGTGAGCAAGGTCGGAGGCGATGGGGATAGCGGAACGGATCATTGCATCGGCCCTGCCAGTGTCAGTCATGTCAGCGATGGCGAGCCATTCGGATCCGGTGAGCGGTGATCCCTGGGGCAGGACCGCACCTGTTCCCATGGCAGTCAGATATGTGCTCCCACGGAGGATGGCGATTCGGTCCGGGTAGGCGGCGGCAACGACCGCTCCGATTGCCTCATCGGCAGACAACCCTTCGCCATGCCGGTGGGGTACGAGCCCCGCCAGCCTTTTCGCGGACTGTTTCCAGGACTGGGTGGGCCTGCGGATCATGTCCCGCCATGCAACTGCTAGATCAGCCCCGGCTATCTGCTGGTCCTCCTCGAGGAGAGCAATGATCTCGGTGGCTGCTTTCGTACCAATCTCATCATTCAACCGGAGCAGAGCCGCAGCAGTTCTGGGGTGTGCGGGAATGCTTGAGATTTTCTCCCCAATGGCAGTGATTCCCTCGTCATCCACCGCCCCGAGGCCCTCCAGGATCTTCCGTGCAGATTCAATGGCGGCAACGGGCGGTTTATCGGGCAAGCGCAGATCTTCGACCTCTCCCCACCGCAGAGCCGACAGGAGGAATGATGTGAGATCGGCGGTGCGGATCTCGGGTTCGGGGTGCTCGGGAAGTCTCGACCAGCTGGTCTTACCCATGAGTACCCGGGCCTGACCGGGGCCAAGGCGCCCAGCTCGGCCGGCCCGCTGGGCGGCACCCGCCTTTGATTCACTGACGGTGACCAGCCGGGAGATTCCCGACCGGTAGTCGGTCCTGGGCTCGCGGGACAGCCCCGAATCAACCACCCGGGTAACTCCCGGGACGGTGAGGGAGGACTCCGCAATCGAGGTGGCCAAAACAATCTGTTGTTCGTCGCCCCCGGACAGAATCGCATCCTGTTCTTTCGCGGGAACCGAACCGTGAAGGACTTTCACGTTTGGGTGATCAAGAAGGTTTGCTACGGTATCAATTTCTTTCCTGCCGGGAAGGAACACGAGAACACTTCCCGCGTCCTCGTTGGCCGCTTGCATGGTCTCATCCGCCACCTGCCTGAGGAAGTCCCTTTCAACGCCGTAGATTCCGAGAGGGTTTGGGCCTTGGCGGTAGAGAACGTCAACGGGATAGGTTCTGGCGAAGGCTTCAACGACCGGGGCCTTCAGCAGATCTGACCAGGACCGCGCCGCGAGCGTTGCAGACATGGCAACGATCTTGAGTCCGGTGAGATCGCGGATATCGAGGAGAAGGGCTGCCGACAGGTCCGAATCGAGGTGCCGTTCGTGGACCTCGTCAAGGACAACTGCTCCAATCCCGGCCATGTCCGGATCGGACAGGATCCTGCGGAGGAGAACACCGGAGGTCACGAACTCGACGCGGGTCTTTGCAGATCGCTTCGTATCGCCTCGCACCGAATATCCGGCAGTTTGACCAACGGGTTCCCCGAGCAGGTGGGCGAGCCTTCGGGCCGCAGCTCGTGCTGCCATGCGCCTCGGCTGGGAAACAAGAACGGTTCCTTCAACGAGGTTTGACAGGTAGGGCGGGACAAGTGTGGTCTTTCCCGTGCCGGGTGGGGCAGATAGCACCGCCGCACCCACACCGGTCATGGCCTTACCGAGGTCAGGCAGGACCTCCCGGACCGGCAGGTCCACATTCTCAAGCGTCTCCACGCTCTCTACGGTAGTCGCTCGGCAGGCTCGTCGCCTGTAGTGTCGTGTCATGGAGATCATCGAAAATGGCGCACTGGTCGACAGCGGGGGCCTGCGGCTGGGCAATGCCTCCGAGCAGCGTACGGGCGTGACCATTGCCGTTATTGATTCCGGTGGAGCCGCTGGCGTCGATGTTCGCGGGTCAGCACCCGGTACTCGAGAAACCGATCTGCTCGATCCCACGGCTGCCGTTCAGCACGCTAACGCAATCGTGCTTGCCGGTGGCTCAGCTTTTGGTCTCGCCGCAGCTGACGGTGCGATGCTGGAACTCGCAGAGCAGGGTAAGGGCCTGGATACCGGCATGGGGATCGTCCCGATCGTGCCTGCGGCCGTGATCTTTGATTTGCCGGTGACGGGTGGCGCCAAGCCCACTCCCGACCTTGGCAGGAAGGCGGTCCGCACTGCCGGTGAGAACCGCGAGCGCGGCTGCGTCGGTGCCGGCACGGGCGCCACGGTCGGTAAGTACTTGGGGCCGAACGGTGTCATGAAGGGCGGGCTGGGCCAGGCCGCGGTCCGTAGGGGAGATCTTGTTGTTTCGGCTGCTGTTGTCGTTAACGCTCTCGGTGACATTTTTGATGGGGATCAGAAGATCGCGGGAACACATTCCGCAGAGGGCTTCTTGCCGACCACTGAATATTTGGGTTCCCCGGTGGGGCTGACAAACACGACAATCGGAATCGTGGCGACCAATGCCGCTTTAACGAAGGCGCAGGCAAAGAAAGTTGCTTCTGCTTCGCACGATGGTTTGGCGCGGTCGATTCGGCCGGTTCACACGATGGATGATGGGGATACTTTGTTTGCGGTGTCGACGGGAACCGTCTCTGCGCACGTGAACGCGGTGTGCTTCATGGCGGCGGAGGCCGTGAGGCTTGCTGTGCTGGATGGGGTGCGTTCAGCAACTTCCCTTCCGGGGATCATGGCTGTGGAGGACTTGCCATTCTCCAAACCCAGTAATTAACCGTGGGCGTTTACACAGTTCTTCCTTATCGGGGGACCGCCGGTCCCTCTAGGTGAGGCCAAAGCGCCCCAAAAATTATTGAATGAACCCCGGGCTAACGGCCAGTAACTTTTCTATGCCAGAATTCCCGCTATTCTATCCATGTGAGCGAATCCGTTTCCGATCCACGTGTTGTCACAATTCAGGAGAAGGACCAGACCTGGATTATCCTTGACGACCCTACGAGCCTTAATGCTCTCGACGCACCGCTCGTTCGTGCGCTCGCAAAGGAAATTGAGTCGGTCAAGACCGGGACCCTTGTGATCACGGGCCGCAACGGCGCTTTCTCATCGGGCGGTTCACTCAAAGTTCTTAGCGAGCTGTCCGAGCTTTCCAAAACCGATGTGCTGGGTGTGGAAAGCATCGTCCGGGAGGGCGGCAATGTTATCGAGGACCTGCTGTTCTCCTCGGCAACAACAATTGCTTTGATCGATGGCTCATGCGCCGGTGCAGGGATTGCGATTGCTCTGGCCTGCGACTATCAGCTCGCCACTCACCGGACACGGTTTAGTAGCGCATATGCTTCGCTTAACCTTCCGACCGATTTCGGTACCTACGAGCTCCTGAAGGAACGTATCGGTGAAGAGGAAGCCACTAAATTCATCAAGAACACCGACCTTATGGGGATTACTCGCGCACAGGAGATTGGCCTGGTCGATGGCCTGATCGAACGCACGGACCGCAAGGGCGTGAAGAAGGCGATCAAGGATCTGAAGCCCCGTAGCCGCAAGGCCCTTCTCAAGCATATTTCTGCGAACCTCGATTCCGAGGCCGCAGTATTCGCGCGTGCCATGACAAATCCGAAGACGCAGATCAAGATTGAAAAGGCTGTTCGCAAGCTCAAAAAGTAGCGCCACGCGAAAATCAGATTGCCACACTCTTCGCAGTCGGGACGTAGCACTCCCTGGGAAGTCCCTTTTCGACTCTTTCGTCGTTCCATCTGAATCATTGCTCCTATCCGTTACGACCCGACCCCAGTTGTTCTACTCTCAATAGGTGAACCACGTCGTTTGTGCTTGTTAGCCTTGGGCCTATGCGATCACCTGAGGTAACTTCCGGGGAGCCAACCGTGACTCGGAAGCGTGCCATTTGGATGGACGTGGTCCGGGGCCTGGCCATTATTGCCGTCATCTACGGTCATGTCGAGAACGTTGCGAAAATTGAAGCGGTCTTTGAGCGTGAGGACTGGATGGTCACGACGAACATGACGCTCGTGCTGCTCCGCATGCCGATGCTCATGTTCCTATCCGGAATGCTTGTCCCGCGATCGATCGCAAAGGGTTGGAAGATGTTCCTGCCCGGGAAGTTCACCAAACTGGCCTGGCCGTATGCGGTGTGGATAGCAATTTTCTTTACCGTTGTGTGGATACGCGGCGGTGCTGAGCTTTCGCAGATTCCCATGGAGATCATCAATCCGGGGAACCCGAACATGACTCCGCTCTGGTATCTCCGGAACCTGTTCTTCTACTACCTCATTGCCCAGGCACTCACTTGGCTTCGGCTACCCCTGTGGTCGGGCGCCGCACTAGGTTTCGGTATCTGTGTCTACCAGGTGATCGACAATCCTCAGATCGGTACGACGCCGCTTCGATGGGGCTATTTGATGACGTTCTTTTTCCTCGGCTGCCTCACCATGCAGCACCTAGATAAGATCTCCCGGTTCTGCCGCAAACCCGTCGTAACACTGTTGCTTGCCGTTGCTTTCGTTATCCCGGTCTACATCTACCTCCAGGGAATTGCGCCCGTCAGGTACCGGCCGGAGTTCATTTGGGGACCGATCGCCTTTATCTGCCTGATTCTCGCCTTTGCACCGCTATTGAAATCATCGCGGTACACAAAGCCACTGCAGTTTATCGGCCGCTATTCGCTCTACTACTACGTCATGCACTACCCGATTTTCCTGGTCTACGCCTGGTGGATCGCACCGCACGTCGAGATCGGAACAGCCCACTATCCGGTGATGATGGCAATCGGGCTCATTATCCCCACTCTCACGGTCTACGCATGCCAGAAGGTCCCGGCCCTACGCTGGATCTTCTTCGAGCTGCCCTGGCCCCGCAAGAAGGCATCGGCCCGGTAGAGCAAGTATGCCCGCTCAAATGAGCGGGCACGACAGCGGTACTGTCAGAGACGGTTCGTTAGGACCTTGGTTCGGTAGCTACCAGGCGGCTTAGCGGGACGGTGCCGAACGGACAACTTACCCCGTGAATTCGGCTGTTGCGTTAATAGCTTCGCCGCGTTCGATTCCTTCGAGGGTTTGTGCGTTGACGGTGAATTCCCACAGGTGTCCAGCAACGTCGACATAGGTGAGGGACGTGTAGGACTCTGTCGCGTAGGTGACGTCGATGATGATGGCGGGATAGCCAGCAAGTTCAGCACTCTCATCCCGGAGCGTGATGTTTGCGTCGGCTGCGAGGTTGTCTTCGAGGAGATCAACGAAGAAGTTTCCTGAGAACTCGTACTCTGTGTCGGAGAAGTCTTGTGCGAGCACATCGTCCCAGTCGTTGCCGCTCCACAGGTACTGGTAGTCAAATCCGGCCTTATCGGCCTCGTACCAGTCTTCGGGCACGGTCACTTCCACCGTGTACTCAGTATCTTCCCCTTCATCACCATCTCTCAGGACGTTGATACTCGAGTCGTCGGCCGTTCCACTTTCGCTACCTTCGCTCGACGACAGGCTGTCGTCACCGAGTTCGGAGGTTCCAGCGCTCTCTGTGGTGGCCTCATCGGAGTCGTTTGAGACACTCCCGCATGCACCCAATGTGAGAAGCCCCGCGGCGAGGGCCGCGACGAACTTAGTGGAAGTCAATTGTGTGTACCAATCTGTCGACTTCTGCCAGACCCTCGGAGTCGAGGGCGTTGGCAGTGATTTCCTTAATGCCGCCGTCAACATTCAGGTAGTAAATGTTGGCGACATATCCGGGGCCTTCAACCGAGATCCAGAACCCGTCGTAACCATCGATCGTCAGTTCCCCTTCGTAGGTGAGTGTAGCGTCCCCAAGATTTCCTGCGGCCTCGAGCTGCTCGATATAGGTCTCGGGAGACTCAATCTGCGCCCACGGGCCCAGCGGTGCCATCGAAAGGTTCTGGCTGTTGTCCGACTTGGTCCAGAAGAACACCGAGTAGGCGGTCTCGAGCTCTCCCCGATAGGTCCAGTCATCCGGTAGGGAGACTGACATGGATCCGTCTACCGCGGTAGCGTTCGCTGGATCCTGCTCCTCGGGTGGAATGACAGTCTCATCCTCCGTTGGATCAACGATTGGATCATCCGTGGAAACATCGGTACTTTCATCCGTAGGATTGGACGTCGTGGGTTCTTCGGTTGTTTCTGTCTGCGTCTCGGTTGCATCCGATTCGGGATCGCTCGAAACCGATCCGCATGCGGACAGAACAAGTGCTGCCGCTACCACGGCACTCATCAATGATTTACGCACGGCACTCCCCCATCCTTTACCGTGCCAGTCTAGT
>NZ_JBQCYC010000030.1:0-25339 GCF_052087705.1 Flaviflexus sp.
TGCGCGACTGGGTTTGCCGTCGGGGCCGGGACTGCTGTCCGCGGGGTCCATCGTGGGATTGCTGTCGACCGTTGTGGGATTCTGGTCAGGAGAATCGGTTCCCTGACCGCTTCGGTTGTCGACGGTATCGCTCGGAGCACCCGAGATGTCGGAGCCTGCGGTGCGATCGTCGTCTCCACCGAGCACAAAGAAGATCGCTGCACCGATTGCGAGGATCGCGACGATGACGATGCCGAGGATAATCCAGGCCGTGGCGTTTGAGTTGTGGGGCGGCTCGTTATTCGGCGCTGAGCCGTAGGCCTGTCCGTAAGGTTGCTGACCGTACGACTGGTTGCCAAACCCTTGCCGTGCTCCGGACGGCTGCGGGCCGTAGGGCGACTGTTGTTGCTGGTACGGATTCCCGGCGAGCATGCCACCGTCATCCGGATTCGCGGCAGACTGTCCCTGGTCATGGTTCTGGAAGCTACCGGGCTGCTGGTGGAAGCCCTGATCGTAGCCGGGCTGCTGGCCATGGTGTTGGCCCTGCCCCCAGAACTCGTTATTGTTCCCCGTGGTCATTGTTTTCTCTCTATACGGAACACGCCTAAAACATCGGGACGAAAGTCCCGGATGGTGTTTACGTCAATTTAACCGTGCACTCCCACCGAATAGCCAGGATCGCGAGGGTGAGTATTCCAACGTGCATTGAGAAATAGGGATTTCTCTGCGCAGAATTCGGTGGGTCTCTTGAAGCATATCCACCGAAGTGGCTTGTTACCGCCGTAAACATCGTGCGCCATTGGGCTTGGTACTGCTACTATCGCGGCACTTTTCGGAGCACGGTTGTCCTGTTGAACTTGCCACAATGCGATAAGTCGCAGCGGCTCTGGCTCGGCTGGGCATTTGACCGAAGCAAGATCTGGACCGCGGGGTTTGACGTAGCATTTCGGCCCACCTGCAACGGCGGCAAATTTGGTTAGGGTGCCGGATTACGGTCAGTTGCTGTGGCACTACCGATAACACTGCTGTGGTGAATGGACTGTGGGAACCGAGAGCCGTCGGGCTTTGTGACCGGGTGGAAGCCGTTGGTCACGAGGAGCGACAGTTCGACATGAGCTACGTGTAGAGATAGACATCAGGATTGTGTAGAGACGACTGTGGGCGGCTGGCTAAGCCAACCGCCCACAGTGGAGTCAGTGTCCGGTTTCCCGGGTATTCACGCTACTTGACGATAACGGTCTTCTTGGCGTCCTCGAGGCGGCTGGCAACGTCCTGCCAGTTGACGAGATTCCAGAATGCCTTGACGTAGTCAGCCTTGACGTTCAGGTAGTCGAGGTAGAAGGCGTGCTCCCACATGTCGAGCATGAGGATCGGCAGGGTGCCGACGGGAACGTTGTTCGCCTGATCGTAAAGCTGGAAGGTGGTGAGCTTACCTGCGACCGAGTCGTAGGCAAGGACGGACCAGCCGGAGCCCTGGATCCCCGTGGCAACTGCGGTGAACTGCTTGACGAAGGTGTCGAAGGAGCCGAATGCGTCCTTGATGGACTCCATGAGCTCGCCCTCGGGCTCGCCGCCACCGTTGGGGGAGAGGTTCTTCCAGAAGATCGAGTGGTTGATGTGACCACCGAGGTTGAAGGTCAGGTTCCTCTGGGCCAGGTTCAGCGATGCGAAGTCGCCGGACTCCTGAGCGGCAGCGATGGCTTCCAGAGCCGAGTTTGCGCCGGTTACGTAGGTGTTGTGGTGCTTGCTGTGGTGCAGCTCCATGATCTTGCCGGAGATGTGCGGCTCGAGAGCAGCGTAATCGTAGTCGAGCTCAGGCAGTGTGTACTGTGCCATGGTGTCATTCCTCCAAGTCTGCCCAGTCGTTCGTATTGACCGGGACCTTTGTCTTACTAGTCTTACTCATGAGTGGGCCTGCTATCTAGCAAACCCGCTCATGGCGAAATCAGGACTCGATCTCGTCCTGGTCCGTGCGCTCGAGCTGAGCAACGGATGTGGACTGCGAGCTGTGGTCCAACTGGTGATGCGATGCCTGTGCGGCCGCGAGTTCGCTCTTCGTGACCGGCTCAACGCGGTCTTCGAAGAAGAACCGGGAGACGGCCGAGCGGCGCTTGAGCGACTTGTAATCGTTGCGGACGATTCCGTCTGCGTCGGTGTCCGAACCGACCTTGAGCGGGCGGTGCAGATCGTGCTGGACGAGGGTCCACAGCTCGTAGTCGTCGAGGGGACGGTGAACCGAGTGGAATGCGCCATCCGGGGTCTGCACGACGCGTCCGGTTGCTCGTCCGTGCATGGCGAGTTCGCGGTCTCGCCTCTGGAGGGACAGGCAGATGCGTTTAACTAACCAGAAGGTGATGAACGGTGCGATGAGGAATGCTATTCGCAGAGCCCACGTAATGCCGTTAAGAGACAGCTCGAAGTGGGTTGCCAAAATGTCGTTACTTCCCGCGATCACGAGAATGAAGAACTCGACAATGATGATGCAGCCGATAGCGGTACGTACGGGGACGTTTCGGGGACGGTCGAGGATGTGGTGCTCCCGCTTGTCGCCTGTCGCATATGCCTCGATGAAGGGGTATGCGGCAAGCGCGGTGAACAGAATTCCGGGGATGACCACGCCGGGGATGAGGATGCTCATCGAGAACGTGAAGCCAAGCCACTCGAATTCCCAACCTGGCATGAGGCGTAGTGCCCCTTCCAAGAACAGCATGTACCAGTCAGGCTGGGCGCCGGCAGAGACGGGGGATGGGTCATACCCGCCGTAACTCCACACGTTGTTGATCGACAACGTGGCGCCCAATAGCGCGATGAAGCCAAACACGATAAAGAAGAATCCGCCTGCCTTCGCCGCGTACACCGGGAATACGGGATATCCGACCACGTTATCTTCCTTGTGGCCCGGGCCGGGGTACTGGGTGTGCTTGTGGATGACAACCATGAGGAGATGCAGTCCAACAAGTGCCAGGATCAGGCCGGGAACAACGAGGATGTGAAGCGTGAACAGCCTGGGAATGATGTCCATGCCCGGGAATTCGCCACCGAATAGCCCAAACGACACCCACGTACCGAGGATTGGTATTGCTTTCGCAACGCCGTCGGCAATGCGCAGGCCGTTGCCTGACAGGACGTCATCGGGCAGGGAGTAGCCGGTGAAGCCGGCGAGCAGGCCAAGGATGAGAAGCGTGAAGCCAACGACCCAGTTGAGCTCGCGGGGCTTGCGGAATGCGCCGGTGAAGAACACGCGGAACATGTGGGCCACGATCGATGCCATGAACAGCAGTGCCGCCCAGTGGTGCATCTGGCGCATGAGGAGACCGCCCTTGACCTCGAACGAGATCTTCAGGGTGGATGCGTACGCCTCCGACACGTGGTTGCCCTGTTCGGTTGCGGGAAGAGCATCCAGCGGATATGTTGTCGTCGCCATCGAAGGGACAAAGAACATTGCGAGGAAGATACCCGTGAGAATGAGGGTGATGAACGAGTAAAGCGCTACCTCACCGAGGAGGAACGACCAGTGGTCGGGGAACAGCTTGCGCGCAAACCCCTTGATGACACCGGACATGCCGACGCGTTCGTCAACATAGTTGTACGCTCCGCCGGACTGCTTCGGCTTTTGTGAATACTTCGGAGTGGTCACTTCTTACGCTCCCAGTAGCTCGGGCCGACAGGTTCGGGGAAATCGCCCTCGGCAATGAGGTAGCCCTCTTCGTCAACGGTGATCGGCAACTGCGGCAGGGGCCGCTTAGCCGGGCCGAACACAACCTTCGCGCCGTCGGAGACATCGAATGTCGACTGGTGGCAGGGGCAGAGCAGATGGTGAGTCTGCTGCTCGTAGAGAGCCACGGGGCAACCAACGTGCGTGCAAATCTTCGAGAAGGCAACGATGCCATCGAG
The DNA here is from genome assembly GCF_052087705.1 of Flaviflexus sp. Classification (NCBI taxonomy): domain Bacteria; kingdom Bacillati; phylum Actinomycetota; class Actinomycetes; order Actinomycetales; family Actinomycetaceae; genus Flaviflexus; species Flaviflexus sp. Next base: position 3,874 of record NZ_JBQCYC010000030.1, read on the forward strand.
TGAGTTCTCGGGCTGCTTGAGGTCCTTCTCATCGAGACGGATCACAAGAACGACGGCCTTGGCCTTCTCGTCCGCGTAGCCCTCTTCGTGGGAGAGATCGTTGAGTCCCTCGGGAATGACGTGGAAGACCGAACCAATCGTTACGTCATCCATCTTGATGGGGCGCGACATGTCGTGCGGCCCGTCAGTCATGAGGCGCTTGCCCCTAGCCCACATGGTGTGCTTCAGCTTGCTGATGTCCCAGCCGTCCTCTTCACCCAGGTTCGCGACCAGGGGAACAAGGAAGGGCAGGGGGACGAGGGCAAGGGCACCGCCGAGAGCGGCCGTGATGAACGGGCGGCGAGCGACGCCGGAATCGGCGACGCCCTGGCGCATGATCTCCATGGCCTCGGCGCGCTCCTCGGGGGACGTGCGGGAGGTGGGACGCTCCTCAACCATCTCCTCGTCGTTCATGAGGGCCTTCGCCCAGTAGACGGCTGCGAAGCCAATACCGCCGAAACCGATGGCAAGCCCCAGTCCAAGGACGAGGTTGCCGAGGCGGATATTGCCGAGCGTCGAGTAGTCCGGGAGCACGAAGTAGAGGACGACCGCTGCGAGCGACGCGAGTGCCGACAGCGAGAAGACACCCGTGACGATTGCGGAGTCGAGCTTCTTCAGGCCCGGCTTCGACTCATTCTTCCGAGGAGTGTGCGGGGGCAGCCCCGGATTCTCAAACCTCTCCTCGGGGTCATTGCTCAGCGTCGATGCTGACTGAATGTCCTTGCTCAAGACTTCTTCGCTCCAATCCAAACGGCAATGAGGCAGAGTCCGCCAATGCCGACGATCCAGATCCACATGCCTTCAACAACGGGGCCAACAGAACCCAGGTTGTTGCCGCCGATCGACTCGGCGTTCTGCTGGTGGTCGATATAGGAAATGATATCCTGCTTACCCTGTTCGGTGATGTTGGCGTCATTGAACACAGGCATCGACTGCGGGCCGGTCACCATGGCCTCGTAGATCTCCGTCGGAGTGGAGTCCATGAGGGACGGGGCGACCTTGCCCTCGGAAAGTGCGCCACCGGCACCAACGGCGTTGTGGCACATGGAGCAGTTCGTGCGGAAGAGCTCCATGCCGGAAGCCGGATCGCCCTTCGCGGGATCGACCAAGTCTGCGGACGGAATTGCCGGGCCGGGGCCAAGCGTTGCAACGTACGCGGAGACGTCGTAAATCTGCTCTTCGGTGAACTGAACGTCCTTCACTTCGGCCTGGGGCGAGTTATTCGCCATCGGCATACGACCCGTGATCATCTGGAAGTGGACGGAGGCAGCTCCCACACCGGTGAGTGACGGTGCGATATCGGTGCCGGCAGCATCCGGGCCGTGGCAGGAGGCGCAGTTCGCCTCAAAGATGGCCTCGCCCTCCTGGACGTTAGCTTCCGAGGTGCCCTGGGTGGCGGTAGCGCTACCGGGGGCCACGACTGAGTAGATTCCGGCCGTCAAGAACAGTGCAAACAGCAGAAGGACGACCGGGGCGTACCGGTTCCTTCTGACCATGGCGGAGATCTTCACGATGATGGCCTCGCTTCTTCAGTGATTGAGTAGGGACGGGAAACGGTGATCATCATTTGAGAACGTAAATGATGAAGAACAGGGCGATCCAGATGACGTCAACGAAGTGCCAGTAGTAGGACGTGACGACTGCGGTGGATGCCTCGCGGTGGCTGAACTTCCTCGTGATCGACGTGCGGCCGATAATCAGAAGGAAAGCAATGAGACCACCGATAACGTGGATGGCGTGGAAACCGGTCGTGATGTAAAAGACCGATCCGTAGCTGCTTCCACTGATCGTTACGCCGTGCGTGACGAGCTCGTAGTACTCGAAGATCTGGAGGCAAACGAAGATCGCTCCGAGGAAGAAGGACAGCATGTACCACTCGGTCATGCCCCACTTCCGAAGGTCAAGGAAAGACCCCTCGCGGCGGGCGATCATCTTCTCAGCCTTCCACACGCCGAACTGGCACGTGATGGACGAGGTCATCAGGATCAGGGTATTGATGGCTGCAAAGGGCACGTTCAATGACTCGGCCGCCTGGCTCCACGCAGCTTCGCCCGCAACGGAGCGGTGCGTGAAGTACATGGCGAACAGGCCCGCGAAGAACATCAGCTCGCTGGAAAGCCAGACGATGATGCCCACGGACAGGACATTGGGACGCGTTACGTGTGGCGCACGATGGGCAGCCGAAGTTGCTGTACTCACAGTGGACATTATGTCTTAAAAATCCCGGGACTTCTGCATTTCTTGGGATGAAAGTCCCAGATCCGCGTGAAATGTCCCATTAGTCGCAGTTAAATCTCATCAAACAAGCGAATTAGTCCGATCTTTGAGGCTTACACCATAGCTGATTGGCGTTTCCTTAGTAAATTGCGCAGTGTTCCGTTGCGAAAGACGCGTACGGACGGCGTGCCCCGAATTGTCCCGTTCGCGATAGGATGAAACCTGCATAGAAACGTTTCCGGATGGAGGACAGAATGTCGGATCTCGTACGATCTCAGGACGCGGCTGTCGCGACGACCAAGGCAACCGCCAAGGTCATGATCTACAGCGATGACCGGGCAACGCGCGATGAGGTGCGGATGACCGTTGGCCGCAGGCCTGGCAAGGGCGCGCCCACAATCGAGTGGTTTGAGGCAGCGACCGAGTTTGGCATCGAGGATCTTCTCGAGAAGGAAACGTTCGACCTGCTGATCTTCGATGGTGAGGCCAGCAAGGTTGGCGGCATGGGTCTCGCCAAGCAGCTCAAAGACGAGGTCGAAGCATGCCCGCCGGTTCTCCTCCTCATTGCCCGCCCGCAAGACGAGTGGCTGGGCCGCTGGTCGCAGGCGGAGGAAATGACGACCTTCCCGATTAACCCCCGCGACATCCAGCAGAAGGTGACAAAGCTCCTCATGGGAGCGAACGCACGATGAGTGACCGCACCTGGTCTGAACTCACTTCCCGGTTGATCCGGCGCGAGGACCTCGCGCTGGAAGACACTCGTTGGGCCATGGACGAAGTCATGTCCGGGCAAACGTCCCCGGTGATCCTCGCAGGGTTCCTCACGGCGCTTGCCACGAAGGGCGAGACGATCGCGGAACTCCGGGGTCTTGCCGACGCCATGCTGGAGCATGCCACCCCGATTGAACTTGACCGCGACACGCTCGACATCGTGGGAACGGGTGGCGACCGCCTGAAGACGGTCAACATCTCGACGATGTCCTCGCTCGTCATTGCGGCAGCGGGTGTCAAGGTTGTCAAGCACGGCAACCGTGCCTCGTCGTCGTCATCGGGTTCGGCGGACTGTCTGGAGGCTCTCGGTGTTGATCTGAACCTTCCGAAGGAACGCGTGGTCGACAACTTCTCCGAGCTTGGTATCACCTTCCTGTTCGCTAACCTGTTCCACCCGTCAATGCGACACGCTGCGGTCGCCCGCCGCGAGCTTGCGGTCGGTACAGCGTTTAACGTTCTTGGCCCGCTGACCAACCCGGCACGGCCCCGTGCCGGGGCCATCGGCGTGTCGTCCGCGCACCACGCACCGATTGTTGCCGGCGTTCTTGCGGACCGCGGTAACGATGCTCTCGTGTTCCGCGGCGACAACGGCATGGACGAACTGAACGCGGTTGCCGTCAACCACGTGTGGGAAGTGCGGGACGGCGCCGTCGAATACACCGCGGTTAACGCGACGGCCGATCTCGGACTCGCCCCCGCCACGGTTGAGGATCTCCGAGGAGCGGACGCCACGTTCAACGCCGATGTCGCACGCAGGGTTCTTGCGGGGGAGAAGGGCGCCGCTCGCGACGCCGTTCTTCTCAACACGGCGGGTGCGCTGGTCGCCGACGGAAGGCTCGTCGCACCCGACTCGGGCTCCCTTATCGAGCGCCTGGGCAGGGGCTTTGAGATTGCGCGGGAGACGATCGACACGGGCAAGGCCGACGACCTGCTGCGCCGCTGGGTCGAACTCTCTCACGCCTAGTCGCGGCTCGTTTGCGGCGGCAGTCGCGTCGGCACAGCCGGATGACGACATCTTCATAGAACTGCTCCCCGGGTAGGAACTGATTGTCAGTCCTATTCCGGGGAGCTTTTCGGTTAGGTGGCCCTGCTGCGCAGGTCGATCACGCGGGCACCATCATCAGTCGAGTCCGATGTGGAAGGCCGCCTCGAGGTCGTGCTGGGAGTAGGCGCGGAACGCGATGTAGGTGACGGTGTCGATCACGCCCTCAACCTTGCCCATCTTGTCCGCGATAACGTCGGCAAGCCTGTCGTGGTCGGAGACCCGGACGACGGCGATCAGGTCGCGGTCACCGGTTGTGGAGTACACCTCGGAAACGCCCTTAATTTGGGTGAGTTCCTCGGCAACCTCCGGGATGCGGCCACTGTCGGCGTCGATGAGCACAATTGCTGTCAGCATGCAGATTCCTTTCGCTTCCTCAATGGCTCCAGCTTACGCTCTCGAACGGGATGGAGTGCGTTCGACTGCCACGTCGATCGTGAATCGCAAAGGTGAGAAACGAGAGACAGCGAATGGCTGGTCGGGGGAGTTCAGCAGGCGAGCTGTTGGCGACGTGATCCAGTTGTAGAGAAGCTCGGTCTCTTCGACCGGGGCAGCCCCGCAGGCGGTCTCCGGTGGCTCAACGGCCTTTGTTGCAGAGGAGAGCGCCTCCACGGTTCCCAGGACCTCGTGGACGGAATTCGCAACGGCTGATCCGGCGAGCCTTCCCCACCGCACGACGATGATTTCCCAGCCGCGATCGGCGGGACGGGAGGCTCGCAGCTCCGGGATGTTCGACAGGAGGGAGAGTCTTTCGTGCCGCGCCGCCGTACGGACGAGAGCGGACAGCCGATCCCGTTCATCCGCGGCGCGTTCGAACTCTTCGCGGAAGGACAGTGTCCGGAGGTTGTCCATTGCGGACTCAACGGCCCGGTCTACGGTTCCCGAGAGCAAACCCCGGGTTTCGGGAACGGCATCTTGGGGGATTCCGGTGACACACGGGGCAGAGCACATCCCCATGTCTAACAGCGAGCAGGCGCGAGCATTCGGCTTAGGTACTGTCGGTAACCGCGTCGTGCACGTGCGGATCTGGGTAACGCGTTCGAGGAGGTCCTTGGCTCGCCGGGCCGCCTTAGCGGAGGTGAATGGCCCGAGTGCATGTGCCATGTTGTCGGTCGGGACGGAGCGAACGATGGAGAGCCTGGGATGTGGTTCGTTGGTGAGAACGATCCAGGGGCGCTTCTCCGGGCTCTTTGAGCGGCGGTTGTAGGGCGGGCTGTGCTGCTGAATGTCGCGAAGCTCGAGAACCTGGGCTTCGAGCCTGGTTGCGGTCGATGTGGCCTCGACCCGCACGGCAAGGTCGACCATTTCCCCAATTCGGGACCTTTTCTCGGCAGCGGTGAAGTACTGGCGGACCCGCTTGTAGACGTTGACTGAGGTGCCGACGTACATGACTTCGTTCGACGGGCCAATGAACCGGTACACGCCCGGGGTGCGGGGCAGGTCGTCCGCGAGATGAGCTTTCGTCCGCCTGCGGTACGGCACGTTATCGGTCGCGGTCTTCAGGTCCTCGAGGTGGGTGACACCGAGCGGCCCGAGCCGTCCGAGCATGAACTGGAGGAGCTCTTCGGTTGCCTTCGCATCATCCAGAGCCCGGTGGTTCGGCTGAGTTTGTGTTCCGATGACACGGGCAAGAGTTCCCAGCTTGTAGTTCGGGGTCTCGTCCTTGCTGATCGTGCGGCGTGCCAGTTGCACGGTGTCCAGCGTCATGAGCTTCGGGAAGGGAAGGTCAAGGGCAGCTGCCGCTGCCTTGAGGTGGCCCACGTCGAATCGAGCATTGTGGGCGACAAGGACCGTGTCGGGGGAGTTGCCCAAGAATTCGAGGAAGGCGGGAAGGACCTTGGCGATTCGTGGGGCGTCGATAACCATGGCGGTGGTGATACCGGTGAGGACGGTAATGAACGGAGGAATGGGCTGATTCGGGTTCACGAGGGTGGCGAACTCGCCGATGACTTCGCCGCCGCGGGACTTCACCGCCCCGATTTCCGTGATCTCTTCGGAACCCGGCGCGCCGCCGGTTGTTTCGAGGTCGACAACGACGAACGTTGCCTCCCGCAGGTCCGTTCCCAGTTCCGAGAACGACATTTGAACGGGAGTGCCCTCGTGGGCGCGCCTACTGTCTTCGAGGATTAGCCGTCCTGCCACTACACTCTCATCCCATCGTCGCCATCATCCCCGGTCGCAAAAGCAACGACCCAGGCAACCCCGGCACCCGCCGCGGCTATGACGACAACGATAAAGAGCGTCGGGGACAGAGTGAGGACGGAAACTTCGTTGAGGACGATGAGAACAAGCCCGATACCCACAATGGCGAGCAGGACCTTTTCGAGTGTCGAAAGGGGCCGTTTACCCATGGCCTCATACGTGGCGTCCAACACGTCGTCGGCCGCTTCCGGTTGCTCGTCATCGAGCTCGGGCTGCACCCAGTCACGGGGCCGAGCGGCTCGCTGAGTCGGAGGAACAGCCGAAATCGGCCAATCGGCACCATCGAACGCGTCACCGAGTTCTGCCGCGTAGCGGTCCCAGTCGGTCTCATCCATTCCGTCTTTGTTCTCAGGGCCCATGATTTACATCGTATGACAGATAGAATGAATCCGTACTGTTCCCAATGGAAGGTTAATCATGGCATTGAACCGTGTTGCTATCTTGACTGCGGGCGGCTTCGCCCCCTGCCTTTCTTCCGCTGTTGGCGGGCTCATTGAGCGCTACAACGAGCTGGATCCCGAAATCGAGATTGTCGGCTACGAGTACGGCTACCACGGCCTGCTCACCGGCACGAAGATCGTATTCGACGAGGAGGCACGCAAGAACGCAGGAGTTCTTCAAAACTTTGGCGGTTCCCCCATTGGTAACTCGCGCGTCAAGCTCACGAACGTTGACGATCTCGTCAAGCGCGGCCTCGTCAAGGAAGGCGAGAACCCGCTCGAGGTAGCTGCGGAGCAGCTCCGCAAGGACGGCGTTGACGTTCTTCACACCATCGGTGGCGACGACACGAACACGACCGCCGCTGATCTCGCTGCCTACCTGCACGAGCACCAGTACGAGCTGACCGTCGTTGGTCTTCCCAAGACGATCGACAACGACATTGTTCCGATCGCCCAGTCCCTGGGCGCCCTCACGGCGGCTGAGGAGGCTGCCGAGTATGCGATCAACATCATCGGTGAGCACCGTTCCTCGCCCCGCATGCTCATCATCCACGAGGTCATGGGACGCGCCTGCGGCTACCTGACGGCACGCGCCTCCTACGATTACCGTCGCTGGGTTGACGCCCAGGAGTGGCTGCCCTCGGCCGGCCTCAAGAAGGAACGCTGGGACATCCACGCCGTGTACCTGCCGGAAATGGATATCAACCTTGAGACCGAGGCAGAGCGTCTCCGCGGTGTCTTGGACGAGCAGGGCAACGTCAACATCTTCCTCTCGGAGGGTGCCGGCGTCGACGAGATCATTGAAGAGATGGAAGCGGCCGGCGAAGAGGTTCCCCGCGATCCCTTCGGCCACGTCAAGCTTGACAAGATCAACCCTGGACAGTGGTTTGCCGACAAGTTCGCCGAGCGCCTCGGTGCCGAGAAGGTCATGGTCCAGAAGTCCGGCTACTACTCGCGTGCAGCCAGCGCGCGTGCCGAGGATCTGCACCTTATCAAGGGCATGGTCGACTACGCCGTCGAGTCCGCACTCCGCGGAGACTCGGGCGTTGTCGGACACGACGAGGAGGACGGCAACAAGCTGAAGTCCATCAAGTTTGACCGTATTGCAGGCCACAAGAAGTTCAACATGTTTGTTCCGTGGTTCGAGGAGGTCATGGAGACCATCGGCCAGCCCCTCAAGGCTGACTGAGCAACTCATCTGACTGACTCAAATTAACGAAAGGGTGACCACGTGGCGGACGGATTCCGCCACGTGGTCACTTCTGTATAGGATCGGTGTCGTGGAATCGCAACCAGTACATGAGATTTACCAGTCGCTCGAACGCTGGCGGGAACTGCCCGCCAAGCACCAGCCTGCCTGGCCGGATGCTGACAAGGTGCGGGGCGTTGGCGACTATCTGCGCTCCATGCCGCCCCTCGTCTTTGCTGGCGAGGCCGATACGCTCAAGGAAGAGATCGCCAAGGCGGGCCGCGGAGAGACTTTTATCCTCCAGGGCGGCGACTGCGCCGAAACGTTTGTGGACTCTGTGTCCGCGGCTCGTATCCGCGCAAAGATCCAGACCATCTTGCAGATGGCGATCATCCTGACCTACGGGGCTGCACTCCCGGTTGTGAAGATTGGGCGCATGGCGGGTCAGTACGCGAAGCCGCGTTCCAACCCGCTGGAGACCCGCGATGGCGTTGAGCTGCCCTCCTACATGGGCGATGCTGTCAACGGTCACGACTTCACGCCCGAGCAGCGGATCCCGGATCCGCAGCGCATGGTGGATGCCTACCATCGCTCGGCAACAACCCTGAACCTGATCCGGGCCTTCACGGGTGGCGGCTTTGCCGACATGTCGAAGGTGCACGAATGGAACAAGGGCTTTACGGAGAACCCGGCGTACAAGAAGTACGAGAAGATGGCGGAAGACATCGACTGGGCACTCCGCTTCATGAGTGCCGCGGGGATCGACTCCCCGAACCTGCGTACGGTGGACATGTACTCCTCTCACGAGGCGTTGCTACTCGAATACGAGACGGCAATGACTCGTATCGACCAGCGCACCAGCAAGCCGTACAATACGTCCGCGCACTTCCTGTGGATCGGTGAACGCACCCGCGACGTCGACGGTGCCCACGTCGACCTGCTTTCGCACGTCCGCAACCCCATTGGTGTCAAGCTTGGACCGACCTCAACAGTCGATGATGCCAGGCGCCTCATGGACAAGCTCAACCCGGACGGTGAGGAAGGCCGCCTGACCTTTATCACCCGCATGGGTGCTTCGAAGATCAGGTCGATCCTTCCCGGCCTCGTCGAGGGCATTACGAGCGACGGGCGCCCGGTTACGTGGATGACGGACCCGATGCACGGCAACACAATCACCGCGTCGAATGGCTACAAGACGAGACGCATGGAAGATGTTGTCGATGAAGTCCGCGGCTTCTTCGACGTCCACATCGGACTTGGCACGGTTCCCGGCGGTGTTCATATCGAACTCACCGGTGACTCCGTCACCGAGGTTCTCGGCGGCTCTGAAGAACTGTCTGAAGAGATCCTTTCTCAGCGGTACGAGACGCTCGTTGATCCGCGCCTCAACCACAGGCAGTCGCTCGAGCTGGCGTTCCTTGTCTCCCAAATGTTGCGAGACAGCGACAAGTAGCAGACTAAAGATTGCCGGCTGTAACCGGCCGGCCTTCTAACCAAAGAAGAAGCGGCAGACCATGCAGGTCTTCCGCTTCTTCCGTTATCTGATTTGTCGCGATGGGACGCCTTTACCCATATTGAAGTGCGTGGGGGTCCTGGACTTCGTTTGTCGAAGACTGCGCTTGTCCTAGACGACGATGAGGGTGATGACGGTGCCACGAGGGTGTTCTTCACCTGCGGGAATCGATTGTTCGCGGACCCGGTTGAAGACGCCTCCGAGGAAGTCTTCGTACTCGACAACAAAGCCCAATTCCTCGAGCACGTCCGTTGCGTCGCCGCGAGACATGCCGTAGACGTCCGGAACTTCGAACAGCTCGGGGCCAAGGGAGATCGTGAGCGTCACCGAGTCACCGCGGAAGGCTGAGCCTGAGGTCGACTGTGCAATCACGTTGCCCTCGGGAACTTCGTCGGAGTAGGCATTGTCGGTATCGACCTCCAAGCCGACCTCGGTAAGGGTCTCGGTTGCTTCTTCAAGCGGCTGGCCGGTGACGTCGACAATCTCGACGGGCTCCCGACCGAGCGAGACGGTCAGGGTAACAACGGAGGAATGGTCGACCTCGGTGGAACCCTCGATCGACTGCTCGATAACGTTGCCTTCGAGGACGGTCTGGGAGTAGTCCTCGTCGTATTCCACCTCGAGACGGTTGTCCGTTAGCTGCTGCGTGGCCGTCTCCCGGGGAAGTCCAACGACCGAGGGAACGGTGACCTGTTCGATTCCGAGGGAAACCGTGAGCGTGACTTCCTCGTTCTTTGCCATCTGCATGGCAGGCTCGGGATCGGAAGAGATGACGTAGCCTTCGCGGATATCGTCCGAGTAGTCCGTTTCGATCACCGGGGTAAGTCCGACGGTCTCAATGATGGTGACGGCAGCGTCCTGCTGCCTGCCAGCGACGTCAGGCACGGCGATTCTCATGCCGGGTCCGGCGGTGAAATACCAGTAGACGCCGGCAGCGGAGGCGCCGATAAGGAGGAGGATAATGAGCCACCGCCATATCGTCGACGTGGTCGAGGAAGCGACCTCGTTGGAGCCAGAGCGGCGCTTGGCGATCTCATGACCGCGGGAAATCTTCCGTTTTGTCTGCTCCGGGGGAGCCGTGAGAACGGCTGTCTTATGGGCGGGCGTGAACGTGCGGGTGTCGTGCGAACCGGTTTGTGCAAGCTTGTTTCGCTCGGACGAAGTGCGGTCAAGGTTCGTGGGGGTAACGGCGACCCGTCGCTTGGCGATGATGTCATCAAGATCGTTGAGTACGGCCTGGACGCGGTCCCGGGCCTCGGTACCGTTAGCGGGGCGCTGCTCAGGGTTCTTGGCGGTGAGCAAACCAATGAGGGAGTCGACAGAGGACGGGATCCACGGTGCCATCGTCGACAGGCGTGGCATGTTGTCGTTGACATGCTTGTATGCCAGGGCAATGGGAGTTTCGGCGGTGAACGGCACATCACCGGCGATGAGCTCGTAGAGCATGATGCCGGCGGCATAAATGTCCGATCGGGCGGTCGCCTGCTCCTGGAGCACTTCGGGTGCCAGGTAGGCCACGGTGCCGAGCACGGTGCCGGCGGTTGTTGACCGGGCGGCCGCAACGGCGCGGGCGAGGCCAAAGTCGGTGACTTTCGCGTTCACGTCGTCACCGTTGACGAGCATGACATTCTCGGGCTTCACGTCGCGGTGAATAAGGCCCGCCTGGTGCGCGGAACCGAGGGCGGCAAGAACCTGGCGAATGATTTCCAGAGCCATACCGAGGGGCAGAGAGCCGCGCCTGCTGAGTTCGGTACGCAGATCGTCGCCGCTAATGTATTCCATGACGAGGTAGGCCATGGCGTTGACGGTGTCGGACTCGACGGTGCCCTCGTCATAGACGGAGACAACGTTCGGGTGGGAAAGCTTTGCGGCGGCGAGTGCTTCCCGGTGGAAACGCTGGACGAACTCGTCCTGGTCGGCCAGGTGCGGATGCATGACCTTGACGGCCACATCCCGGTCCAGTCGCTGATCCTGGGCCTTGTAGACGGTGGCCATGCCGCCCCGCGCCACGCGGGCACGAATGAGGTACCGTCCATCGATGACGGTCCCCAGAAGCGGATCAGGCACAGTTTTCACGTATATAGACTAAACGACGCTCCCCAGCTCCGACGGTAAGCGGGGCTGGGGAGCAGTGACCATTGAGATTAACGGAACTGTGCCATGGAGGCCTTGACGCGCTGGACGTACTGCTGTGTGTCGGAGAACATGCCGTAGCGGCGCACGGATCCAAGGCCCTGGTAGTAGCCAGCAATGCCGGCGTCAAGCGAGCCGGCGCTTGCCTGGAGCTGACGGATGATGACAACACCGGCCACGATGTTCTCGTACGGGTCAAGCAGGTTCAGGTCGCGGCCGACCAGGTCCGAGGCCCATTCGCCCGAAGAGGGAATGACCTGCATGGTCCCGATAGCGTTTGCGGGGGAGACCGCGCGAGCATCGAAGCCCGACTCCCGGAAGGCGTGTGCCTGGGCCAGTGCCGGGTCGACCCCATACTGGATCGCTACCTGGCGGACCATGGCCTGAGTCTCCGCACGCGAGGGCACGGCGATCGAGTTCAGGTATGCCTTGTTCTCATTGGCGGAACGAACCGTGGCATCCGGGTACGTGTAGTGCAGGAAAGTGTTCGGGACGAGATCGTAGGATCCGCCGCCCGTGTTCGATGCGGTGCCCGCCATGGTCAGGACCTGGCCCGGGTAGATCACGGTCGAGGACAGGCCCGAGGCCCGCATAATTGCCGAAACTGTGGTGCCGTGCTTTGAGGCAATTGCTCCGAGGGTATCGCCACGCTTGACGGTGTAGGTCGTGGACTCCACGCTCGGGGCGGGAGTGCTTGGAGCGGAGCTCGCCGGGGTCGACGTGCTTGCTGAACCGCTGAGCTTCAGGACCTGACCGGGGTAGATCATGTTCGCGTTCTTGAGTCCCGACGCCGTAACGATCGCGGAGACCGTCGTGTTGTGGCGAGCGGCAATGGCTCCGAGAGTGTCTCCGCGCTTCACCGTGTAGGTCGACGCCGACGCGGAAGCGTTCGATGCTGAAGAAGAGGAAGAAGAGCTCGCAGAATTGCTCGAGGAGGAGGCCGTGAGCGACAGCTTCTGTCCAGGGTAGATGATGTCCGAAGAGAGTCCGTTGTTCGACTTCAGAGCGGACACGGACGTGCCGTTCTTCAGAGCGATTCCCGACAGCGTATCGCCGCGCTTCACGGTGTAGGTCTTCGCCGACGCACTCGAACTGGTGGTGTTCGATCCGGACGAAGCGGCAGGTGCAGTCGACTGGGTGGAACCGGAGGACGGGATCTCGAGCCGCTGTCCCGGGTAGATCACGGCGCTGCGGCCGAGACCGTTCGCTTCAATGATCGAGTTCATCGAAACGCCGAAGCGCTGCGAGATCTCCCAAACCGAATCGCCGCTGGCGACCTGGTATGTCGCGGTCGGGAGCTTGAGCGCCGGGTTGTCGGCGGGAAGGTCAGTTGCTGAGGCGGGAAGGGGAGCAAGAGCTCCGATGGCGGCCGTTGCAGCCATGGTTACGCCGAATGAGCGCCGTGAGTACGACATCGATCCTCCGAGACAGGTCACGTTACCGATGAGCTTAATGATTATGTTGTTCATCGTGATAAATTTGTGACAGATGGTTCAGATGTGACACTAGTCGATGATGCGGCGTGTCGCCAACCGAAATGAAAAATTGGTCCTATCATCTTCCTGTGAACTCTGTCTTGCCCGATCAGATGTCCCTTCCCGAGGTTGCAGACGCGCTCAATGTGCGGCTCCGAGACGTGCGAACGATGATTTCTGACCAACGTCTTCTCGCTACGCGGCCTAGCGGTCCTCTTGTTGTCACAAGCGATCAGCTTGTCGAATCTGATAACGGCTGGGAGGTTCTTGGTAACCTCCGTGGCACGCTGGTCCTGTTGGCCGACAGTGGCTTCAGTGATGACGAAGCGCACGACTGGCTACACCGCTTTAATGATGAGCTTGAGGCAACCCCCATGGATGCGTTGCACGACGGGAAGCACCGAGCCGTGCGCCGGGTAGCCTCGGCGTTGGCCTACTGAGCACTGCTTGACTGTGCAAGGCCAGTTTGCTGCCTGGGCGCCGGTGCTTACGTGCCCGCGTTGGCACGCGAAACTTTAATTTCATGAACGACATCAATTAATTGAGATCGGGTCCCGCTGAAATGTGAGCGGGACCCGATCTTTAATTGGCCGATGCCCTAATGGATGCATCTAGGCGCGAGGTTCAGACGCAGTTACACCCGGGAAGTCACTCGCAACCTGTGCGCCTACCTGGTGTCGGTACTTGGCGGCTGTCTCAGTGCTTCCTGTTGGTTAGCCGCTGCATGAGCTGGTCGAGCAGGTGCTTGCCGGGGCCGGCAGGGAGTTCCTCCCACGCGAGCTGGGCGGCACGTTCGCGTTCGGCAATGAGTTCCTCGTGCTCGTCCCAGGCGCCGCAGTCGACAATGGCTGCCGCTATGTCCCGCACCTGGGTGTCGGTGAGATCCTGGCCGAGCGCGCGTGCGATCTCGGTTGCTTCCGGAGTTCCTGCGAGGCGAGCAAGCGTGGTGAGGATAAGGACGGTTCGCTTACCTTCGCGCAGATCGCCACCGGTGGGCTTGCCGGTCTGTGCCGGGTCACCTGCAACACCGAGAGCGTCATCCCGTAGCTGGAAGGCCTCACCGAGGGGTGAGCCGATTCTGTTCAGGGTGTCGAGCAACGTTTCGTCTGCTCCGGCGGCGTCCGCACCAATAAGGAGGGGATCGCGCACCGAGTAGCGCGCCGACTTGTGGCGAAGAACTGAGAAAGCATCCTCCCGGGCCGCAAGAAGGGCCTCGCGCGGATTGTCTCCGTCCAGGAGTGCAATGAGATCGATGTTCTCGGCGCGAATGTCGAGGAACTGTCCGAACGCCACCTCGGCGCACATTGTTTGGAAACGCTGATTGGCCGGCATCGAGGCATGCTTCAGCATGTGGGAAGAAGCGAGGGCGAGAAGGAAGTCGCCAGAGCAGATTCCCGCATCCCGTCCAAACATTGCCGAGTCGCCAACAAGGTCCGAGTTCTCAAAGTTGCTGGCAAAGGCCACGTGAACGGCTGGCTGTCCGCGCCTCGTGGGGGAATCATCCATGATGTCGTCATGGACAAGGGCCGCGCCCTGGAAGATTTCGACTGCGGCGGCCACTTCAAAAGCGCTGTCAGAGGGTTCGATCCCGGTTGTGCACATAGCGCCAGCGATCGACAGGAGTCCGCGCACCCGCTTACCGCCACCCAGGAGGTTCAACGTTGGGTCGGTAAAGGACTGGAGCAGAGCCCGATCCGCGTCCGGAAAACCATACCCTTTCAAAGCGTCAAGGGTGCGATCGGAAATTATCGAGGGAAGGGACTCATGCATGCCCCCACTCTAACGTGAAAGGGCACTCTTATCGGCACCCGGCTGTATCCACAGCTTTGCTTCCTCGAGCTTTCTCGGTGTGGCATTTGCGGTTTTATCGGGGCATGAGAGCAACGCAACCCGGGGTCATCCCCCTCGCACATTTGTCATACGCAGCCGTCGGAGCCATGGACTACGAAACCAGCGGCAAGCTCGCACTGATCCGAACGAATGATCAGCTCGTTGCCGAGGTCCGCATCCTCGACATGGAGTACTGGAAGGAAGTGGAGGCCCCCGAACCAGCCGAAAGCGCAATTGCATTAATTTTCCCCGACACGCACGACCTCAATGACCCGGAGCTCCTCAAGATCACACGAGCGCTTCACAAACTTAAGGGAGAGGGCGGCTTCTCCTGGGATGTCATCATCTCGCACGGCGGTGTCCGCTTCCGCATCTACTCCAATCACGGTTGGCTTGACGAACCAGAATCTGACGCGATGACGAACGACCGCCTCGATACCTTGATCGAGGCCTTCGACGGGCCCCGGCCGGAAGGTAGCGGCCCAATGTTCAGCCTCGACGATGCTGAAGAAGCTGACGATCAGTGGCGTCGCGCGCTCCAAGAAGAATTGGAGGGCACACCACCCACGGCCACTCCCGCCACCGGATCGCTGCAAATGGGGTCAATAAGGGACACGATCATCGTCTGGGCCGTCGGCAAGCCCGGTGCGGACAACATCGAAGTGGGCCAGGCCTTCGTGCCGCCCAGCTATCCACCCGACCGAACCCGCATCGACGCCGCCCTGACGCTCCTCGCCAAAGGAGTAGGAGAACCCGACGGAGTACACGCCCTCGCGTGCGCCGCGTACCTCGCCTGGTGGTGCGGCTACTCCCGGCTCGCCACTCATCTCTACTTCCGTGCCAAATCGACGCGCTTCAAGAGCCGATTGGCAGACCTCGTGTGGACCGCCCTGCAACAGGGAATCGTCCCGCCCTGGTGGAAGTCCGAAGACGAGGAAGAAGACCGCCCTCCGCGCGAATAGTAGCTTCACCTATCCGCCCGGAGGTGGCGCCCCACCCCACAGCATCGGCCTCCCCTGGGACAACGAGTCGGGCAATCGCGTCGCGCGCCATACAAAAAGCGGGAATAATGACCGTATGAGCTTGAATGTGACTGCCCTGGAGACCAAGCACCTCGAACTTGGTGCGACGATGACGGATTTTGCGGGATGGAACATGCCGCTCCGTTACACCTCCGACAGGGAGGAACACACCGCGGTCCGTGAACGGGCTGGCATGTTCGACCTGTCCCACATGGGCCAGATTAGAGTGGAAGGCCCCGACGCGGGAGCGGTCCTCGACTATTCGCTCGTCAACATCCTGTCGGGAATGCCGATTGGTCGAGCCCGCTACTCGCTCATGGTCGACCAGGCCGGCGGCATAATCGACGACCTCATCGTCTACCGCAATGACGACACCGACTTCCTCGTCATAGCTAACGGCGCCAACCGGCTCACGGTCGTCGACGAACTCACCAGCCGCTCCGCCGCCATCGAAGCCCGCGTCGCCATCCAGGACAACACCGAATCCCGCTGCCTCATCGCCGTCCAAGGCCCCGCCAGCCTCGACATCCTCCTCTCCGTCATCGACGAAGAGGACCGCGCAGCGGTCGCTGAACTCGGCTACTACCGGCACGGCAGGTATGCGCTCGCGGGCGTCCCGATCCACCTCGCCCGCACCGGTTACACGGGTGAGCGCGGCTACGAGGTGATGGCGGACGCGAACGCAGCCATCCAGTTGTGGGACATCATCGCCACGGCGGGGGAGGCTCACGGATTGCAGCCGTGCGGCCTGTCGGCACGCGACACGCTTCGGCTCGAGGCAGGCATGCCGCTGTACGGCAACGAACTCTCTCGTGACGTTACCCCGGCGGGTGCCGGGCAGGGTCGGGTCGTCAAGCTCGACCACGAGTTTGTTGGCGCTCAGGCCCTTCGGTCCCACGGTGATCCCGCCACATCGCTGTACGGTCTCGTAGGAGAAGGCAGGCGAGCTGCCCGAGCGGGCTCACGAATCCGTATCGACGGAGAGGACGTTGGGGAGATTACGTCCGGCGTGCTATCCCCAACGCTCGGGTACCCGATCGCGCTCGCGCTGCTGAAGCCAGGAATCGACGAAGGCCAAGCCGTCGTTGCCGACGTGCGAGGTAAAGACCAACCCATGACCGTCACAGCGCTACCGTTCTACCAGCGCAACAACTAAGAAAGAGGAAGGTGCCCATGTACCCCAACGATCGCAAGTACAGTCCGGACCACGAATGGCTGACGGAGACGAGCCCCGCACGGGTCGGAATCACCGAGTTCGCGGCCACCTCCCTCGATGAGGCCGTTTATGTTGAACTCCCCGACGTCGGTGACGAAGTCACGGCTGGAGAAGCCTGCGGAGAAATCGAATCGGTCAAGTCCGTATCCGACCTCGTCGCACCCGCCTCCGGAACGGTTACCGCCGTCAACGAAGCAGTCGTTGATGACCCGAAGCTCGCGACCGATGATCCGCACGGAGAAGGCTGGCTCTACGAACTCGACGTGACCGCCGCAGGAGATGACCTCATGGACTCTAAGGCCTACCGGGCACTGATCACGGAGTCGAAATGACAGAATTTCTTCCCCGGCACATTGGAGCGTGGGGGAGTGACCGTCAGGCCATGCTCGCCAAGGTCGGCGTTGCCAGCCTCGACGAGCTAACCGACATTGCCCTCCCGCACGGCCTCACGAGAAGCGCCACCGAGGGACTTCCCGAGGCGGCCTCCGAGCAACAGGTCCTCGCGCGGCTTACCGAGCTTTCGGAAAAGAACACGGTCAGAACCTCGATGATCGGGCAGGGTTACTACGACACCGTCACGCCCGCCGCGATCCGCCGGAACATTCTTGAAAACCCTTCCTGGTATACGGCATATACGCCCTACCAGCCCGAAATCAGCCAGGGCAGGCTGGAAATGCTCGTCAATTTCCAGACCGTCGTCTCCGAACTGACCGGGATGGACATCGCGGGCTCCTCGATGCTCGACGAAGCAACGGCCGTTGCCGAAGCCATGCTGCTCGCCAACAGGGTTGTTAAGAAGCGCAGCACCGTCCTCATCTCACCCGACGTCTTTGACGCCACCCGCGCAGTGGTCCAAACCCGCGCTCGGGCCGTTGATATCAACCTTGTCGAATCCGACTTCTCCGAGATTGACGACACCGTCGCGGCGATTATCATTCAGTACCCCGGTGCATCTGGACATCTGCCCGAGCTCGCCGAACTGGAAGAAGTCACGGCACGCGCCCACGAGGCGGGAGCCCTCGTCATCGTTGCCGCCGATCTCCTCGCACTCACCATCCTGGCCAGCCCGGGAAGCTGGGGCGCAGACATTGTCGCCGGTAACTCCCAGCGATTCGGAGTACCCATGGCCGGAGGTGGGCCACAAGCAGGCTTCCTCGCCGTCAAGGACGCACATAAGCGGCAACTACCCGGACGCCTCGTTGGAGTATCCAAAGACGCAGATGGATCGGTCGCATATCGCCTCGCACTCCAAACCCGCGAACAGCACATCCGCCGCGAAAGGGCCACGTCCAACATCTGCACCGCTCAGGTCCTCCTGGCGGTGATGGCTGCCGCCTACGCCGTCTACCATGGGCCGGACGGGCTTAAGCGAATTGCCGAAACCGTACACGAACACACTGTGGACCTTGCCAAGAAGCTCGGTAGCGTCGGTGTGCCCGTGAACACCACCTCGTTCTTCGACACGATCGAACTTGAAATACCGGGCGGGGCCGACAGGGCACGCCGCAACCTCCTGGCCGCCAACATCACCGCCTGGAAGGTCGATGAATCCACTATCCGGCTCTCCTGCGACGAAACCACCACGTCGGACGTTATCGACGAGGTCGTAGCCGCGCTCGAAGACTGCGGGACGCAGGCGGACATGACCGGAATCGATGCCGGATACCCCGTCTCACTCACCCGTGACGATGACTACCTAACGCACCCGACGTTCCATCGGTACCGCACCGAAACCCTTCTCATGCGCTACCTCAAGACGCTTGCGGACAAGGACTATGCGCTCGACCGCGGCATGATCCCCCTCGGGTCGTGCACGATGAAGCTCAACTCGGCGATCGAAATGTCGCCAATCACGTGGCCCGGCTTCGCAAAGATCCACCCGTTTGCTCCCGAAGCGGACCGCGTTGGATATCTTGAACTCATCGATGAACTGGAAAGCTGGCTAGCCTCGGCCACCGGTTACGACGCGGTGAGCCTCCAACCGAACGCCGGATCACAGGGTGAGCTTGCCGGGTTGCTTGCGATCCGTAAATACCACATCGCCCGCGGGGAGGAAGATCGCCGGATCTGCCTGATCCCGGCATCGGCCCACGGCACGAATGCCGCCTCCGCGGTACTCGCTGGCTTCAGCGTCGCCGTTGTGGCCACCGCTCCCGATGGTTCCGTTGACCTTAATGATCTCGACAAGAAGATCGAGGAGGCCGGGGATCGGATTGGTGCGATCATGATCACATACCCATCCACGCACGGCATCTACGAAGATTCCGTCGGGAAGGTGTGCGCCAAGGTGCGCGATGCTGGGGGACAGGTCTACATTGACGGTGCCAACCTCAATGCTCTCGTCGGCGTTGCGGCGCCGGGTGAGTTTGGTGGCGATGTTTCCCACCTCAATCTCCACAAAACCTTTGCGATCCCGCACGGAGGTGGAGGTCCCGGCGTGGGACCGGTCGCCGCACGCAGTCACCTGGTTCCGTTCCTGCCTTCGCATCCGTTCACGGAGAATAAGGTGACGGGAAGCGAATCGGCGAAGCGCCCCGGTCACGGTGCCGTCTCGCAGGCCCCCTACGGTTCGGCAGGAATCCTTCCGATTTCCTACGCCTACATTCTCCTCATGGGAGGAGAGGGACTCCGGATGGCAACCCAGTCGGCGGTCCTCGCAGCAAACTATGTCGCCGCGCGCCTCGACAAGATCCTGCCGGTGCTCTACCGCGGACCGGGTGGCCTTGTTGGGCACGAATGCATCATTGACCTGCGGCCGCTCCGGGAGGAAACCGGGATTACCGTTGACGATGTTGCGAAGCGTCTCGTTGACTATGGCTTCCATGCCCCGACGATGTCGTTTCCGGTCCCCGGGACTCTCATGATCGAGCCAACCGAATCCGAAGACCTCGGGGAAATTGACCGGCTATGCTCGGCGCTCGAAAAGATTCACGACGAGGCTCGTTCCGTATCCGAGGGCCGCTGGCCCGCGGATGACAACCCGCTCATCAACGCCCCGCACACGGCAGCTTCCGCTCTTGTGGGTGAATGGAATCACCCCTATTCGCGCGAAGAAGCTGTCTATCCAGGCGTTTCCGACGACGCGCTTTCCGACCCCGCAAAGCTCGGGACTGTGGTTGCCTCGAAGTACTGGCCTCCGGTCCGCCGGGTCGACGGTCCGTACGGAGATCGGAACCTCGCCTGCTCGTGCCCGCCGATCGACGCGTATGTATGATTGAGCGAGCAAGAGCCGTCACCTGCTGAGGAGACTTCGCAAAGATCACTGTTCCCATGCCACAAAAAATCGGGTATGGGAACAAATCTTTGATCTTTAGCGTTGTAGCTCAACAGGTCCTCATATTTTCGGAAGACCGTCCTCTACTTTGGAAGGCAATAAGTGTCTGAAGCGACTACGGCAAGCACCCCGTCGACCGACGCGAAGGGAGATGGCGGCACGTCTGCGCGTCGTACCACCGCACGGAAGACGGGCACCACCAAGACCGCTGCGAAGAAGGCTCCTGCCAAGACCACCGCGGCCAAGTCCACAGCCGCAAAGACCGCGAAGCCCGCCGCGACCAAGTCCGCAGCATCAAAGACCACCGCGTCGAAGACGGCGGCTAAGGCGCCCGCGAAAAAGGCCGCTCCGGCCGCAAAGAAGACCACGACTCGCAAGACCGCGGCCCAGAAGGTTGCGGAGGCTGAGAAGGTCGTCACTCCCGTCGAAGACTCGGCTGAGGAAGTCAACTCCGCCGTCACGCCCGATCTTGAGGGTGACGATGTTGAAGACGTCGACGACGTCGAAATCGAAGACGAGGACGAAGACCTCGACGAAAATGCTGACGCGGAAGAGACCGACGAGGACGACGACGCCAAGGCGAAGCCCGTTGACGCCGATGATGAACCGAGCCGCAGGACGTTGCTGCATGCGGAGGAGCGTTCCGGCCAATTCGTCGTTAAGGACTCCGATAATGCAGACGAGCCGGCTCAGCGCATCCACGTTGCTGGCGCCACGGCTGACCCTGTCAAGGACTACCTCAAGCAGATCGGTAAGGTCGCACTTCTGACTGCTGAGGAAGAGGTCGAGCTCGCCCGCCGTATCGAGGTGGGCCTCTACGCGAACTACATCATCACCGAGGATCGCGACAAGATTAAGGACAAGGCCTACGAGCGCCGCCTTAAGTGGATGGTGCGCGACGGTCAGCTCGCCAAGAACCACCTTCTCGAGGCAAACCTTCGTCTCGTCGTGTCACTCGCCAAGCGCTACACCGGCCGCGGCATGCTCTTCCTCGACCTCATTCAGGAAGGCAATCTGGGTCTCGTTCGCGCAGTTGAGAAGTTCGACTACACGAAGGGCTTCAAGTTCTCGACGTACGCAACCTGGTGGATCCGTCAGGCAAT
>NZ_JBQCYC010000031.1:0-4548 GCF_052087705.1 Flaviflexus sp.
CATCCCCGAAACCACCCTCGCCGCTTGACACACAACATAGGGGCACCCCCCCCCCATTCCTTACGCATGACCGCCAACCACGTACTACTTCTGAATCTAACTACGTCGTACTTCTGAATCCACTGAGGAGTTTTTATGAAACTGTCGATGAACGTCACGTCTACTTTCCACGGCAACGTGGTCAACGATATTGAGATGGCAAAGGCCGCTGGTTTTACCGGCATCGAGCTTCAGAACCCGAAGCTTGATCGCTACCTGGCTACCGGCCTGCCTGCCGAGTCCGTTGTTCCCATGCTCGATGGCATCGAGGTTTCCGCCATTGGCGCCCTTCAAGAATCCGATCTGGAAACTTTCCGCGCAGAAGCCGAGAGGATTGCAAAGCTCGGTGCGCTCTACGGCGCCCCGACAATGCAGATGTGCACCGGTCCTGTCGATGTGCAGACCGTCAAGGATTTCAAGGCCGGGAAGATCGCAGCTGGCGATCCCCGCTTCACCGGTGTCCTTGGCCTGCCGGAGAAGGATCAGGTCGAGAAGACTGCCGAACGCGTGGCCCTCGCCGCCGACATCGCAAATGACCACGGCCTCGGCCTTTTCCTCGAACCATTGGGATGGGCGCCGATCAACCGCCTGGCTCAGGCCCAGCAGATCATGGACATCATTAAGCGCGACAACGTAGGCATTGTTGTCGACTTCTGGCACTTCTGGGTTGCCGGTGACACCCCGGAGGACGTTGCGAAGCTCGACCCCGAGATCATTCACGCAGTGCACGTCTGCGACGGAGTTCCGGTTCCGGTCGGTGAGATCCCGGATCAGTCGGTTTCCCGCAACGTGTGGACCGGCGGCGGCTCCATCCCGCTCCAGGAATGGGTCGATGCCGTGAAGTCCACGGGCTATGACGGATGGTGGTGCTCGGAGATCTTCCATGACAAGTCCGCCGAGTTCGGTTTCCTCCAGGTCGCCAAGACACTGAGGAGCAACATGGAGATCCTCATCGCCTAGAATCTTTTCGGTAAAGACTTATAGGTGCGTCTCCCGGAGGCTCACTGCCCCGGGAGACGTTGCCGCTTAGCGAGAGGATCTTGACCGGCGAAGCACGTTTCACGAGAACATCGACGAGAAGTTCTTTTCACAGGAAGAACGGCTGAAGGTCGCTTCACGAGCAGACTGTCTGACATCGCTTCCCAGAAAGATTTTCTCTAAGAGATTCGCATCAACAAACTGTTGCTCATCGGCGGTAGATGACCGCCTGCCATGGTCAGGTCGTTAGGAGGACAGGTGGAGCCCGGCAACGTTACGCAGCATGACATTGCGCGACATGCAGGTGTTTCGCGCGCCCTCGTCTCGCTGGCCCTGTCCGACTCCCCCAAGGTCGCCCAGGATACGAAGAAGCGGATCCTGACCGCGGCGAGCGAACTCGGATACGTTCGCAACATCTCGGCGGCCTCCCTGGTCAGCCAGGTTGCACCGATCATCGGCCTTATTCTTCCCGATCTCGCTAACCCCTACTTTGAGGGTCTGATCTCGGCGATTCAAAAAGACGCGGATGAGCCCAGCCTTCTCCCCCTTATCGCTACAGCATCGAATGAGCTAAATCGCGAAGAGAAGATCATGCAGAGCTTCCTCGAGCTACGTGTAACCGGGATCATCTCCGTTTCCCCCGCAACAGGCACGGAAAGCCTGTCTCGTTTCGGAGGGCGGATCCCTCTTGTCGTCATTGGGCAACCCGATGTTGGCCCCCACATCGACACCGTCAGCCTTAATGAAGCTCAAGCCGCACAGCTCCTTGCTCACCATTTCGCGGAGCAGGGATGGCAAAGAGCCGTCTACATTTATGACGATCAGGCGCAGGCAGACCGCGGGCTGATCTTGCGTCGGCATGCACTTCATGCCGCCTGCGGCGAGGCGGGCCTTTCCTTCTCGGCAATATCTGCCGGGCAGAGCATGCAATCCGCAGTCTCGGTAGCAATGGAATCATCGCCGCATAGCACGGTCCTCATCGGCCATAACGACCTCATTGCCACGCAGATCCTGTCGGAGCTACGGGGAGCAGGTTACGACGTTGGGCAGCAGGTTGGGGTGGCCGGCTACGACAACACCGCGCTCTCCCACGAAGGCAACGGCGGCTTCACTTCTATCTCGCAGCCGCTCGATGAGATTTCCGCTCGCGCCATCAGTCTCGTAACTACCCGCGCTAAGCGTCTCTACGGGCCCGCCCAGGACGTCGTGGTTGAACCCCGACTCATTGTCAGGTCCTCGACAGCCAAGCCTCTGTAGCGCACATGGCGGGCGAGTGGGCCTACCCGACGGTGAATTTCATTCGACCGGTTTACAAGGCCTTGGCCTCCCCCGCGGCGCCGTGATGGAGCCAGCATTATCTTCCGGGGGCTATCAAAAGCGTGCCACGCCAAGACGGTAGTCAACGTTCTTGACAACCACCAACTGTTTTCTGGCGACGTAAAAGGCGAGGGTTCGGAATTGCTTCCGTCCCCTCGCCTTTCGTAGCCCTGTCTGCGGGGGCTACGAGCTTACTCTTTGCGGACTAGTCCTGACCGAATTCCTTCTTGAGGCGTGCCAGGGTGGTCTTGTTCGTTTCGTCGATCGTTTCCGGCCAACCAAACGTACATACCGACAGCACACCGTCGAAGTCGATGTCGCGGAGCGAGTCGAACACCTTGTCCCACGGCACTTCGCCCATGCCAACCGGGTTGTGCTGGTGCACGCGAGCATCGACTCCCGGAGGGTTGACGATGTAGCGGTTACCACCACCGGCATGGTGGTTGAAGACGTCGGCAATGTGAACCTCGAACAGCTTCGGAGCGGAGCTCTTGATCATGTGCTCCACATCGCCCTTGCCCTCATCGAGGTGGAACGTGTGCGGGCAGCAGAACTCGTATCCGAGCCAGTCCTTGTTGACGCCCCGGACGATCGAGTACGCGTCGTCATGGGTTTCCACGAAATCGTACGGGTGCGCTTCCATCGTGATTCTCAGGTCGTACTTTTCGATGTCGCCCGAGAGTTCCTCGATCGACTTGTACCACTGATGCTCGCACTGGAGCGGGGTGTTCGGGTTGCCGGAGAACTCGGTGACGATGTCGCGAACCCCAAGCTGGTCGGCAATTTCGAGGAGCCTGCGCCAGTTACGGACCTGCGCCTGGCGTTCCTGCTCGTCAACAGCCGACCAATTAAAGACGGGGTTGAGGGTCCGGATCTTGACTCCGGTTTCCTTCTCCGCCTTCTTCAGCTCGGCAACAAAGTCGTCATCGGCCTTGGGGTACCGGTGCCAGAAGTGGAACTCGGTGTTCGGTGACAGTTCGACATAGTCGTAGCCGAGCTCGCGTGCCTTGCGCAGCGTATCGGCCGTTGACATCTCGGCGTAGTAAATATTGGGGTCGAGTGCGATATCGACCATGGCAGAACCTTCCTTCCAGGGTGATCCCAGAGCGCGGGGCTCTAGGCGTAGAAGTCGGGCTTTTCGATGAGCTCGACTTCAACTTCCGTACCGCCCTGCTCTTGCGAGGCAAGTGCGGCGTCGACGACAGCGGTGGCGGCGTAGCCGTCCCACGACGACGACCCTGTGTGGGTGTCCTCAACGACCGCGTTGAT
Source organism: Flaviflexus sp. (assembly GCF_052087705.1). NCBI lineage: Bacteria > Bacillati > Actinomycetota > Actinomycetes > Actinomycetales > Actinomycetaceae > Flaviflexus > Flaviflexus sp. The sequence continues at coordinate 3,604 of NZ_JBQCYC010000031.1, forward strand.
CCAGGACTGAACCTCGGCGTTGAATGCTCCGTGGAAACGGTCGTTGTGGTCTTGGCACATCCTATTACGATCGCCATGCACATCGCGAACGTAGATGCCTTCCTGGTCACCGAGACGCGCTGCGGCGTTCTCCATGACGACCTCGCACTCGATCGAGTAGCCGTATTCCAGGTTGACGTTAACCTCGTCGTCGATGCGCATACCAGACTCGGTGTAGAACACGAGAACGATGGGCTCTTCGAGCTTCGCGTGTGCACGCGTGGACTTGCGGACGGAGTCGGTGCGGACCTTGACGATCTCCTCCCCCGTCATCCACCTCATCGTGTCGATCTCGTGGATCGCCGTGTCGTCGATGAGCATGCGGGAGGTGTAGCTCTCGGGGACCGAGGGGTTGCGGTGACGGTTGTGGACCATGAGGACCGGGCCGTACTCTCCGCCGTCGACGAGTCCCTTGATTTCGTTGTAAGCCTTGTCGAAGCGGCGCATGAAGCCAACGGTGACGAGCTTCTTGCCGCCCCTCACCTCGGCCTCCATGATCGCCTGGCAGTCCTCTGCCGTGGTGGCCAGCGGCTTCTCAACGAGAACGTACTTGCCGGCCTCGATGGCACCAATAACGTCGGGGGTATGGACAGAACCGAAAGTGGCAATCAGAACGGCATCCACGTTCGGGTCGGCAATGAGCTCGGCTCCCGTGCCGTAGGCCTTGGCATCACCTCCAACGGAGTCGGCAACAGCCTGGGCTGCTTCAAGGTTCACGTCGGCTGCTGCAACAATTTCTGCACCGCTCAGTTCGTTAACGATGCGGTCGATGTGGGCGCGGCCCATGCCGCCACATCCAATAAGACCAATCTTGACGGTCATGACAAATACCTACCTAAGAGTGTGGAAGAAAGTGAGATGTAAAAAGAAGAAAGACCCAGGCGATAGTGCAGGCTACTAAGTTGT
>NZ_JBQCYC010000031.1:4648-9538 GCF_052087705.1 Flaviflexus sp.
AAGTGAGATGTAAAAAGAAGAAAGACCCAGGCGATAGTGCAGGCTACTAAGTTGTGCGCCTGGCATGACTCAGCAAACCTGCGTACACAGTCGCCTCGAGGTGCCCGCCACCAGTCCCCCGGGATCCAACGGAGACTTTCGGTAGCCGCGGTGGGTGCGCGCTAAGAGAGCGTGCGCCATAGCGGTGTGGTGCCGCGCACCGCGGCAGGAGGGGCGGGGCCGGAGCAGTACCGGCCCCGCCTGCGTTCTAGAGGAGCCCGTGCATCCTAGAGGAGTCCCAGGCCGCACTCGGCCAGGTACTCGCGCATCTTGATTGCGTTGGGCTTGGGGAACTCGGGCGGGCAGGGGTAGCAGTCCTGCTCGCAGATCACGTAGAGCTCTTTGTCGAGGGCTGCGAGCGAGTCAATGAACGACTTCATCTCAGGCAGGCCGGCCGGTGGACGGACGGATGCACCCTTGGCAACTGCCTCGCCGAACGGCCAATCCTTCTCGTGCGCCTCGCGGGTAATGTCCTCATCGAATGCCTTGATGTGGACGTAAGTGATCCGCTCGGGGTACTTCTCTACGAGTTCGACCGGGTCGCCACCGCCATAAACAATATGACCGGAGTCGAGGCAGAGGTTGACGTACTTGGGATCGGTTGCATCGAAGATCTTTGCGATCTCTTCGGGCGTCTCAATGTGGGAGTCACCGTGGGGGTGGAGAACCATCTTCAGGCCGTACTCGTCGAGCAGCATGGCGCCGAGCCTGTTGGCGTTTTCGACATAGAGGTTCCAGGCCTTGTCGGAAAGGACGCGATCATCGGTCCACTCCCACGTCTTGTCGTCGCGGTAAAGCGGGGGCAGGTGCACGATGTATTCGGCACCAACGGCAGCGTGCGTTTCGGCAATCTCGCGGAACGTCTTCTCGGTCTCGGCCCAGGCCTCTTCCTTGTGGAGGATGCCCCAGCCGGTGCCGGCAACGATCTTCATACCACAGTCATCGGCCCAGGACTGCAGTTCCTTTGGATCCTTCGGGAAGTATCCGTACGGACCGGTCTCGAGGACCTCGAATCCCGCCTCTGCCATTTCCTGCATGGCCTGGCGGGGATCCATCTGCTTCTCGTCTTCAGGGAACCAAACACCCCACTGATCGGGGCATACGCCAATCGTCAGCTTGGAGTACTTCGGATCCTTCGTGTTCTTCGCCTTCGAAGTCATGTCAAACACCCATTTCTCGTCGTGGCTCGCCGTCTTTGGCGCGCTCCAAATAGTGTAAAACAACCTCCCGAGAGAAATCAAGAGAATTGACCTAACAAATTCACCCAATTTCCGCTTTCCGTTCAGGACATTCGCAAAACCGTGACCTAAGTCCGCCCCACCAAATCCATGGAACGCATGACGGCCAGCAAACTTTCAAGACTTTGCCCATCTTGCGCAAACGTGTCGCCAATTTGTTTTGTCCTAACAACTAAGAACATTCTACTTCGGCTAATTCTAGCGCCTTTAAGAGATTCCCATTTGCAAAGTTGATGTAAGCCACTGCAATTTAACTTGCAGTACTAACAAATGGGTCTTATGCTTGAAGTGTTCCAACAAGGGACCGGTCCAAACGGGCCGAGCACACGGATGTGCAGAGCAGCCATCCGCAGCTCTGCACCGAAAATGAAAAGGATCGAAAATTATGTCGAGCATTATCGAAGCTCACGCTTACGCCCAGTCTTTCGAAGCATCTGACGCTACCGTCACCAACTCTGCCGCTCAGTTCTCGGCTCTGTTGATCTTCCTGGTTGTTATGACTCTTGCCGCAGTTGTCGGCGTTGCCTTCTCCGCACCGATCGTCACGATCGCTGCTGGCCTTATCACCGCTGTCGCAGTTCCCGTCATTGTCCTCTCGACCATGGACACCGACAACTAACAGCGGCTGGCGACAACCGTGGGCAATCACTGCAATGCATTTACGCTCGCACGGATCTCACGCAGTTAAGAACCGAATCTGTCGCAACCTTTCACGGCTTTACAGCCCGGCCCGTCGAGCCTATCGGCAACTGATTAAGAAAAGGAGTACGCATGTCGACCATGACCCTGAATGGATACGCGCCGACCGAGACCGCGTACCAGAAGTCCGTAGACCACCGTGCAGCAGCCCTTCCGGCTCTCATTGCCACAATGTTCTTGCTGATGATGGTTGCTTTCACGGGTGTTGTTCTTTCCAACCCGCTATTGACTATCCTTGCCGGTTTCTGCACCGTGCTGACGGCACTCACTGCCGTCTTCTCGCTCCCCTGCAGGAGCGCATAATCCTGTAAGGCCATCGGCCACCATAAACTTCAGCGTGGGCCCCGTTCAGTGTGAACGGGGCCCACGGCTTTCTATTGCAGCGGTGTTACGCGACTGCTTTTATCCGCCCACCCACACGAGAAGGATGGGATTCTTTTGCGGCACCTGTTCGTGTCGGCGTTCTTCCCTTGGGAACTGGCTCGACAAACATGTACCAACAGACCTTGGCTACAGGCTCATGTCGACGACTGCGCGGCCGAGGATCTTGCCCTGGGCGAGCAGGTCGTATCCTTCTGCAACATTCTCAAGCGAGTAATGCTGGGAGACGATGTCCTTGTAGTTGATGATGCCGTGGGAGGCGAGATCGATCGTTGCGGGCAGATCGTGGCGGGTGCGAGCTCCGTAGGAGCCGATGATCGACTGCGAACGGCGGACCGTGCGGTTGATCTCCACGTCGGCGGTCTGTACGCCGGCACCGAGGCCGATCGGCACCATGCGGCCACCGTCCTTCAGTGCAGCAAGAGCAGACTGCCATGTTTCCGGGCGTCCGAGGGCCTCGAAGGCCACGTCCACTCCCCTGCCACCGGTGTACTCAAAGACCTTCTCGCGCACGTCTTCCTTCGTGGAGTTGATCGTGTGCGTGGCGCCGAGGGCGCGTGCCGCTTCGAGCTTGTCGTCGGCAACATCGATTGCAATGACGTGCTTCGCACCAAAGGCACGGGAGATCTGAATGATATTGGAGCCAACGCCACCCGTGGCGACAACGGCAACGGACTCGCCGTGGCGAACGTCAGCACCGCGGCGCACGGCGCCGTAGGCGGTGAGAACTGCACAGCCAATGATGGCTGCCGCAACGGGGTCGACATTGTCCGGGATCGGTGCAACCGAGGTCGAGGGGATGACGCAGTACTCGGCAAGAGCCCCCATGGAGTACTGGGCGATCTCTTCACCGTCGAGACCGAAGAGGCGGGTCTGACCGTCGTAGAGCTGACCCTTGAGACGGTTCATGTCAAAGAACGGACCGCACAGATCGTCGCGGCCCTCGGAACAGGCGGAGCACTGACCACAGGGCATGAGGAATGCACCGGAAACGTTCTGCCCAACCTCGAGGCCGGTGTGCTCGTTGCCGGGGCCGACCTCGACAATTTCACCGGATACTTCATGGCCGAGAACCGCGGGGAGCGGGAAGGCAATGTCACCGTGAATGACGTGGAGGTCGGAGTGGCACATGCCGCAGGCCCGTACCTTAACGAGGACCTCTCCTGTTCGTGGGCGGGGAGTGCGAATCTCCTCGACCTGAAGGCCCTTCTTCACATCGCGAAGGACCGACGCTTTCATAGTTTCGGGAATCTGGACCGACATATTTCCTCCATTGGAAATCTCTTGGGGCTAGCGACCTGCTCGTGCCTTACCAACAGTGTAGACTCGTTTGTAAGGCCAAATCTAGGCCTTTGTGCTTACAAATTGCCGACATTTAGTAGAAAGCTTGGGTGATCGAGTGATTATTCCGGATCTGGCTCCTCTTGCATGGGCTGGCCTCGTGTTCGCCACGCTCTTCGTCGGTATCGGCAAGACCGCACTTCCGGGAATCGTCACCCTCTCTGTCGCGATCTTTGCGGCGATACTGCCAGCCCGCGAATCAACGGCGGCGCTCCTGATCCTGCTTCTCGTCGGAGACCTGATAGCGGTCTGGATCTACGCGAAGGATGCTGACTGGGCAATACTGAAGAAGCTCATCCCCTCCGTCGTTGTCGGCGTGGCGCTGGGAACGGCCTTCCTTTATTTCGTCAGCGATGGAGTCATGCGCCGCTCGATCGGCATCATCCTTCTCATCCTCACTGCGCTCACTCTTCTACTCATGAGGCGAGGAACGGCGGAAACCATCAAGGAGTTCTTTGCTCGCAGGTCGATCCGCTCCCTCTACGGGGCGCTTGGCGGGTTTACGACGATGGCGGCGAACTCGGGCGGCCCCGTCATGAATCTCTACTTCATTGCCTCCGGTTTCGACATGAGGCGGTTCCTCGGAACCCAGGCCTGGTTCTTCTTCACCGTCAATGTCATCAAGCTGCCGTTCTCCGCTGGTATCGGCCTCATGACATCCGAGGTCCTCTCCATCGCCGCCCTCATGATCCCCATTGTCATCGTCGGTGCCATCATCGGGCGGCTTATCGTCAAGCGCATCAACCAAAAACTCTTCAACGCGATCATCATCGGCCTGACCATCGTCTCTGCCGTCTACCTGGTGTTCTAAACACCTATCTAGCTTTTAAACCCCGTACCTGCATGGCGTCTTAAGCCCGAATTGAGTTGCCCTCAAGGCTCTTCCGCGTCGATACCAGGAGGTCTTCGACTCATTGTTCCAGCTCAGTTGCAAGGATTCTCCGAGACTCTTTGGCCCACGACGGGAACGTTGACCGGGCGCAGGCTTCGTGCAGAGCAACGAGCGGAGCAGCAACGCGATCAACGAGCTTCTCCGCTTCCGAGGTCGCCCCGTATGAATTCCTGAAGGCAGCGGCTGCTTCTAGCTCAAGTGACGAGCAAAAATTTCGAACATCCACATACGCATAGCCCTGGCCCAGCAGGTCGTAGTCGACCATCATGGCAGCAGTTCGATCCCTCGAAACCACGAGGT
>NZ_JBQCYC010000031.1:9638-13613 GCF_052087705.1 Flaviflexus sp.
AGCAGGTCGTAGTCGACCATCATGGCAGCAGTTCGATCCCTCGAAACCACGAGGTTTGTCCAGTAGAAGTCATTGTGCGTGAGGGTTCGTCGAAGCCCAGCAATGAGGGAAACTAGCTCTTCAAAATTGTCCTCAACCATCTGACAGACCAACAGGTCCTCCGTTGCCGTGGCCCGGGCGATCCCTCGCACGCTCCCCCTCGTGATCACACGAGCTTCGTCGTATAACTCGACATTGTGGCCAGCGAGGTATTCGCGTCCCGCCTCATGAAGGGATGGGTACCAGGTAGCAAGACTCGTAGCGACATCCGTGTCGGCGAGATCGGCCTCGATTCCCAGCCGCCATTCCTCACTCGCTGCAACGTCCTCAAGGAGAAGAGCCCGCTCCGTCGTAGCAAGTACATTGATCGTCGGGACGCCGAGTTGCCCCAGCATCCGGTAGGTCGCGATTACCCTCCGGCCGTCCTCGCCCCTAAATCACCTTGCGAATACTCGTGCCTGTTTGTGCACTGATTTGGGCAACGACGATGCCGTCTTTCTGTCTGATAAGAGAGAGCTCTGCGTGTTCCACCCCCATCGCACCCAGGCGGAATCACGCTAATTCCAACCGGCTTTCCGGCGGGGAGACTTCTTCTTCATCGCGCATGCGATCCCGCTTCGAGTACGGGACTCCCCTAGCGAAGCTTCGGCTCCGCTATGAGGACGTTCTCGATCTCATGACGCGTCGGGGCATAGGCTCCGTTCTGGCTGACGGTTAGGCCGGAGGCCACGACAGCACGGTGGAGTGCTGGCTGCACATCGTGCCAGCGGGCGTTCCGGAGTGCTGACTTGGCTGCGGCGCTTCCCAAGAGTTCCGCGTCAAGCAGGCCGGAGATCAGGCCGCCCATGAACGAGTCGCCTGCACCGACGGTGTCGCCGATCTCCACGTCGAGAGCATCGACAACAAGCATGTCCCGATCCCCCGCGAGTTTTGCGTAGGCGCCCCACGGCCCCCTCGTCACGACGATGAGTCCGGGACCGTGTGCCGCCCAGTCCCGCATGACCTGCTCGACCGGTGTGTTCGGGTAGAGCCATTTCAGATCTTCATCGGAGGCCTTCACGACATCGGCGCGGGAGACGATCTCCTCAACGCTTGCCTTGACGCTGCTGGGTCGCTTCATGATTGCGGGGCGAAGGTTCGGGTCGTACGACACCGTTCCCTGGATTGCCATGCGCTTCACGGCGGCAAGCACATCGGCTGCGCCTGGCTCCAGGGTTGCCCCGATGGAGCCGACATGGAGATGGTCGACTTCTCTCGGACCGGGAAGCTCTGGAACTTCCCACAGCAGGTCGAACTCGTAGGTTGCGTGCCCCTCTTCGTCAACGGTGGCATTGGCGATCGAGGTCCGCTCGGCACCATCGCTGCCCGGAACAATCGTGAGACCGGCCTTCGCAGCTTCCTGCTCGATGGCGTGCCCGCGTTCGTCCTTGCCCCACCAGGATGCCAGAGAGGTGGGGTGCTCGAGGCTTGCGAGAACGGTTGCCACGTTCATCGGGCTACCACCGACGTGTTCGGACTTTTTCTTTCCTCGATTGACGACGTCAATCAGGGCCTCGCCAACACATAGAACAGTCTTGGTGTCACGGCTCTCGATCATTGCTTGCTCCTCATCCGCCGCCCCACGCGGCCACGCTATTTCGGCCCCGACGCTCCAAACAGTTTTCGGATCTGGCTACGGCGCCACCTGTGTTCAGCCTAGTGGACGGCTGGAGACTTTGCCCGGCAATCTTGACCCATGCCGAACCAGTGCGCTGGAAGCTAGGTAGGTAGTTCCCGGGAATGTGAAAGCGCGCCCCCGGTATGGGGAGCGCGCTTCCTTCCTTCACCGCGTGGACGGGAAGATTAAGATCACTCTTCGCGTGCGAAGGACATCGTTGCTTCGTAAGCACCGGACTCGGAGGGCCAGCGAGTGGTGATGGCCTTCGCGCGGGTGTAGAAGTTGACGCCCTCGGGGCCGTGGATGTGGTGATCGCCAAGGAGCGATTCCTTCCAGCCACCGAACGAGTAGTAGGCGACCGGGGTCGGGATCGGGACGTTGATTCCGACCATGCCTGCCTCAACCTCCATCTTGAACTTGCGTGCCATACCGCCATCGTTCGTGAAGATCGCCGCGCCGTTGCCGAACTCGGAGGAGTTCACCAGGTTGATGGCCTCCTCGTAGGTGTCGGCTTCAACGATCGTGAGGACCGGGCCGAAGACCTCGTCCTTGTACAGATCGGAGTCGGTCGGAACGTTGGTGACGATCGTGGGGCCAATGAAGTGGCCGTTTTCGTTGCCTTCGATGACAAGATCGCGGCCGTCGAGGACGACGTTTGCACCCTGCTTCTCAGCATCGTCAACGAGACCAACGATGCGCTTCTTGGCTGCTGCGGAGATCACGGGACCCATCTGGACGCCCTCGTTGAGGCCGGGGCCAACCTTGATCTTCTCGCCGTTTTCCTTCACGAGACCAGCGAGCTTATCGCCGATGCCGCCAACTGCGACAACAACGGGGAGAGCCATGCACCGCTCGCCAGCAGCGCCGAAGGCGGCTGCGGAGATGTGCTTCGCTGCGAACTCGAGGTCGGCGTCCGGAAGAACAATGGCGTGGTTGTTGGCGCCACCGAGAGCCTGGACGCGCTTGCCGTGCTTGGTGCCGGTGTCCTGGATGATGTGAGCAACCGGGGTCGAACCGACGAACGAGATCGCGTCGATACCGGGGTGCTCGAGGATACGGGTCACGGAGTGACGGTCACCGGGGAGAACGTTAAAGACGCCATCGGGAAGGCCAGCTTCCTTGTAGAGGCGTGCAACGATCAGGGAGGCGGTCGGGGTGGGGCTGGCCGGCTTCAGGATGAAAGCGTTGCCCGTTGCGAGGGCGATGGGGTGCATCCACATCGGAACCATGACCGGGAAGTTGAAGGGTGCAATGCCGGCGACAACACCGACGGGCTGACGGAGCGAGTGGACGTCGACACCGGTCGATACGTCGTAGGAGTACTCGCCCTTGAGTGCAGCGTTGATGCCACATGCGAAGTCGAGGGTCTCGCGGCCACGCTGGATCTCGCCCAGCGCGTCCGAGTAGTCCTTGCCGTGCTCGGCAACGATCGCCTTCGCAAGCTCGTCCTGGTTAGCAAGAACAAGCTCACGCATCTTGAACAGGATTGCGGTGCGCTTAGCGAGCGAGAACTTTGCCCACTCCTTCTGCGCCTCAACGGCAACCTGAACCGTGTGGTCGAGATCGGCGGCGGAGGCGTTGAGCAGCTCTCCCTCGATCTCACCGGTGGCGGGGTTCTCCACCGGAATCGTTCCATCGGGGGTGCCCTGGTAGAACTCGCCGTTTACCCAATGCTGAATGGTATTCACTATTGAACTCCTCGTTGCGTTCAAGCCGCCAGCTTGCGGCTGTCGATGACTCCACTATACAGGACTTTGGTCATTTGTCCTAACAAATAGCACAAATCACTCAAAGTAATTTCAGACAATGCGGGACCTACTCCGCTGCCGTATACTGCTGAGCGCCAGAAATGCCCGACATACCGCACAAAAGTGCCAAGCCCAAATCCGCCTAGCCGCGCCGCAAACAACCTTGACTTCTCGCCAAATTTCCGCGGCAAAAAACTGCAACCGGTCTTGACGGATGGTTTCACCGGCGCCCTCAATGCAACCATCGGGAAGGAATGATCAGCTCCCTGTCCGAGTCGAACCGGCCTGGTAGCTCGTCGCGATCATGCGAACATATGGACTGGCAATCGAGGCTGGCAAGAGGGGCATGCGAGCATACGAGGTGCATCTCTGCACGCATCAAGAACGGCGACGACTCGGAACCTTTCGCGTCCCGGGCAAGAGTGCACGCGCGGCTATCGCGATTTTCTGTCGTCACTCCGTTCTCCTCTGCGCGGAGCGAGAGGCTTGGCGCGCAGGTGCTCTCCTCCCGACGACACCCTCTCCCCTACG
>NZ_JBQCYC010000031.1:13713-20015 GCF_052087705.1 Flaviflexus sp.
TCTCCCCTACGCACCCTCTCCCCTATGCACTGAGCCATAAGCACTGAGCCGCAGCACTGAGCCGTAGCAATGCCGTGCAAGGTGGTCGCGGCGCCTGGGATGAGGCAGACGTGGCGGTTCTTCAGCGGCTACTCAGGTTTCCTTGTAGCAAACTGTTGACCGAGCGTCTGTGGCGAAAGAGTTTGCCAAGTTTCGTCGCAGGAGTCAGGTGACCGTTTCTCTTTGGTGGGGACAACTGTGCCCCGCCGGGGCGGGGCACAGTCATGGCCAGACGATCGGAGAGTGATCGTTTCTCGCTAACTGCCGATCGGGGATTACGCGGTGACCGATCGGAGCTGGCGACTACTTGAGGTAGTGGCGCTGATCCTTCTTGCGTTCGACGTGCTCGACGTACGCCTTCTGGGTCGACTCAATGCGGGAGACCTCGGAGACGGGAACGTCCCACCAGGAGATGCTGGGCGGGTTCGGGCCCATAAGGTCGGTCTCGATGTAGATCATCGTGGCCCGGTCAGCCTTCTCCGCTTCACGGAAGGCCTCTCGGAATTCCTCGATGGTCTTCACGCGCAGGACGTTGAGACCCCAGGACTCGGCGTTGGCGGCAAGATCGACGGGAATGAACTCGCCTTCCTGGTTGTGCGGCCGGCCGCCACCCATGCGGTAGCGGGTGCCGAAACGCTGGGATCCGCGGGACTCGGAGAGTCCGCCAATCGACGCGTAGCCGTGGTTCTGGAGGAGAACAAAGATAACCTTGAGACCCTCCTGAACGATCGTGGCGATTTCCATGGGCAGCATCTGGTACGTGCCGTCACCGACAATGGCAACAACCTCGGACTCGGGAAGAGCCATCTTGACGCCCATGGCGGCCGGGATTTCGTAGCCCATGGTCGAGAACGCGTACTCGACGTGGTACTGGACGGGGGTCTTGGCCTGCCAGAGCGCCTGGAGGTCACCGGGCATGGAGCCAGCGGCGTTGATGACAACGTCGTCATCCCCCATCATCTCGTTGAGCGCACCGAAGACCTCGAGCTGCGACGGGAGCGGGCCGTGGCCCGAGTGGTAGCAGTCGTGGGTGACCTTGTCCCAGGCGGCCTTTTCCTTGGCGATACGTTCAGCGTATTCGTCGGAGACCTGGAAGCCCTCAAGAGCTTCCGTCAGGTCCACGAGTGCTTCGCGTGCGTCAGCAACCAGCATTTCACCGCCGTTCTTAACGGCGTCGAAAGCCTTGACGTTGATGTTGACGAACTTAACGTCGGGGTTCTTGAACTGGGTGTGCGACGCCGTCGTGAAGTCGGAGTAGCGGGTGCCGATGCCGATAATGAGGTCGGCCTCGTCGGCGAGGTAGTTCGCCGAGTCAGCACCGGTGGAGCCGACACCTCCAACTGCCTGCGGGTGGTCGTGGTTGATGGCACCCTTGCCGGCCTGCGTGTCGGAGACGGGGATACCGGTGGCTGCCGCGAAGGCGCGGAGCTCCTCGGAGGCCTCGGAGTAGATAACGCCGCCGCCTGCGATGGCAAGGGGCTTCTTCGATGCCTTGATGAGCTCAACGGCGCGCTTGAGGGCGGCCTTTTCGAGCGGGTCGCGGCGGACGTGCCAGACGCGCTTGTTGAACATCTCGACCGGGAAGTCGAAGGCCTCGGCCTGAACATCCTGGGGCATGGCAAGCGTGACGGCACCGGTGTCTGCCGGGTCGATCAGGGCGCGCATCGCCTGCATGAGGGAAGGCAGGAGCTGCTCGGGGCGGTTGATCCGGTCGAAGAACACGGACACGGGACGGAACGCGTCGTTGACGGTCGTGTCAAGCGTCTGTGCGTTTTCAACCTGCTGGAGGACGGGGTCGGGGTTGCGGGTCGCGAACTGGTCGGAGGGCAGGAGCAGAACCGGGACGCGGTTCGTGGTGGCCACGGCTGCGCCAGTCACCATGTTGAGCGCACCGGGGCCAATGGAGCTGGTGCAAACCATGGTTTGGAGGCGGTTCTTAGCGGTCGCAAATGCTGCGGCCGCGTTCACCTGGCCCTGTTCGTTGCGGGGCATGTAGTACGGCATGACGCCGCCGTCCGGCTCCGGATCGAGTTCGTTTTGCAGGAGGGCCTGGCCGAGGCCGGCTACGTTGCCGTGCCCAAAGATGCCAAACGTGCCCGCGAAGAACCGCTGCTCCACACCATCGCGTTCCACGTACTGGTTGACCAGGAAGCGGATGGTTGCCTGCGCGACTGTCAGGCGCACGGTTTCGAATGTCATTTAGTTCTCCTCGTTCATGGGGGTGAAGGGGACGCGGGGATCGATGTCGTCGCCTTCCCAGGCCTGCCTCTGCCAGGTGTGGCAGGGGTCGTCCGTCATGAGCCAGATGGAGTCCTCGGCGGGACCGCCCATGACGTTGAGGTAGTACATGTCGTGGCCGGGGGCAGCAACCGACGGGCCGTGGTATCCCCACGGAACAACGACGGTGTCGCCCGAGCGGACCTCGGCGCATACATCGATTTCCTTACCGGGCGAGTCGTAGACGCGCTGCAGACCGAAGCCTTCGGTTGCGTTGTCGGGGCCGCCGTCGCGGATCTCGAAGTAGTAGATCTCCTCAAGCACCCGCTCGTCCTCGGAGTGGACGTCGTGCTTGTGGGGAGGATAGGAGGACCAGTTGCCTCCGGGGGTGAGCACTTCGCACACGAGCAGGTGGGAGGTCTCAACATCGTTGCCAAGCGCGTAGTTGTTCACCTGGCGGGTCATGATGCCGGAACCGCGGATGCCGGTCTTGACCTCGCTGCGCGGGCAGTACCTGACAGACAGGTCCTTCGACGCCTTCGTGGCGGGCAGGGAGAAGCGCCCATCCGTCGTTGCAGCGACCGTGAAGGTCTTGCCGCGCGGGATAAAAATGTAGTCGGTAATGTCGGTGAAAACCGACTCGCGCCCGGCCAGGTCGTAGGTGGTGCCGTCAACCGCGACGATTGCGGCTCCCGACAGCGGAAGTACCAGCAGCTCGGTCTCCCCCGTCTCTACCTCAACGGATTCTCCAGCCTTGAGAGCGGCGACCTTCAGGGAGCAGAACTCCCATCCCGCCATCTCCGTTGTGACAACGGTGTCGTAGACACCGTCTGCCTTCGATCCAGCCTTGATTAAGTACTTTTCATTCTCGTTCATAGCAGCTCCACAGCGTTGTCAACGGCCCGTTCGACGTCGCCGTCGCCCGGGTACAGTAAGGATCGGCCGATCACGAGGCCGAGGACGTTCGGGAGGGCAAGAGCACCCGCCCAGCCGGCGAATGCGGCATCGGGATCGTTAGGAACCTCTCCTCCCAGGATAAGGGCAGGGAGCGTAGTTGAGGCCATCACTCGTTCCATCTCGTCGACACACGGGAGCTTCAGCCACGTGTGTGCCGAGGTCCTGCCAAGACCGGATGCGATAGAAATCGACTTGATAACGGCGTCGGGCGACAGGTCGTTCACGACCTTGCCATCCACCCAGTTCGACATGAACGGCTCGACCATGATCATCTTGCCCACCTCGGCAAGGCCGTCGATCGCCTTCGCGGTCGCCGTCAGCGTATCCGCGGTTGCCGGATCGTTGAGGTTGATGCGGGTCAGGGTCTTACCGCCATCGAGACCGGAGGCAACAATCTGCTGCGCGTCGTAGCAGTTGAACTGGTCGTCCATCTCAAACGAGGATCCCTGCAGGCCGGCCCGGTTCATCGAGCCGTACACGTCCTTGCCTTCGAGTGCGCCAAGAAGAGCGAGGTCCTCGATCATATCGGCGGTGCCAAGGAAGCCGGTCACGCCGGGACGAGACAGTGCCGCGACGCAGCGCGCCAGCAGGTCGTTCCTGTCCGCCATCGCCATGCCGTCAGCCCCGGCACCGAGGGCGCCGCGCGCCGGGTGGTCGCAGGCAATGATCATGGCCTTGGAACCCGGCTTGGGGCCTTCGCCCGGCTGACGATCCGCAAGTGCCTGCGCAATGCGTTCGGGCTCGTAGGCCCGAATCTCAGTGAGATCAGAAATGGAAGTCATCACAGGGCCTTCACGATCGGATTGGCCTGGGGCGTCTTCTCGATGAGGTCGAAGACCTCCTCTTCGCGTGGCATAGCAGTCGAGCACTCGAGGCGGGATACGACGATTGCACCGGCGGTCGAAGCAAACTGAATGGCCTTCGGGATATCCCAACCCATGATGAGAGCGTGCGAAAGCGAGCCAGCAAAGGAGTCACCTGCGCCCAGACCGTTCACCGTTTCAACGGCCGTCACGGGAACCTCGATGCGCTCCTCCTTGGTCTTCGCTAGCGTGCCCTTGGGACCCTGCTTGACGATGGCGATCTCAACGCCGCGCTCGAGAAGAGCGTCCGCTGCGCGGTCCGGCTCCTTCTCGCCAACGGCAATCCAGCATTCCTCGCGGTTGCCCACGGCAACGTTGACAGATTCGAGAGAAGCTCCAATCTCGCGGGAAGCGGTTTCTTCGTCTTCCCAGAACATCGGGCGGTAGTCCAGGTCAGCAATGGTCCAGCCCTGCTTGTTACGCACGTTCAGAGCGTGGTGGTGGGCTGAACGAGACGGCTCTACCGACAGCCCGGTTCCCGAGAACAGGAACACCTTGGCGTTGCGGACAACATCCTCCGGAATATCGGAAGGGCGGAGTTGAAGATCCGGAGCCGAGGGCTCGCGGTAGAAGTACAGCGGGAAATCGTCCGGCGGGAAGATCTCGCAGAAAGTAACGGGAGTGTTGAAGTTGCTGTTCACAACAACGAATTCGTCAGCGACGCCAAGCCGAACCATCTCGGAACGCACGAAGCGACCGAAGGGATCATCGCCGACCCCGGTGATCGACGCTGCTGTGTGTCCCATGCGGGCAGCTGCCACCGCAACGTTCGTCGGAGAACCTCCGAGGAACTTACCGAATGTACTAACCTCCTCGAGACCGACACCGGTCTGCAGGGGGTAAATGTCCACACCCGACCTACCGATAGTGACGACCTCGATCTGTGCCGCAGCCATTGCGACTCCTTTCCGCTTCTTTGAGGGAGGATACACTCTCATCTTCCGACACTTGTAACCTTAAGTCAATACTTTGTCCTAACATTCCGGAAGAATAGTTTTCAACACAATTTTTTCAATCGGCTTTACATTTGGCTGAAATGTGCGTTAATTGTTTACAAATATCTACGCAAGGACTTTACCCACCATGACCAGCAACCCGCTCGACACGCCCTATATCGCGAAGATTGACCTCGACCGCGACTCCACGGTGCCGCTTTACCAGCAGATTTCGGAGCCCCTGACAAAGCTCATCATGTCTGGCACCATCGAGGCCGGTCGGCTCATTGAGGACGAAGTTTCGCTCGCTCAGCGACTCGAAGTTTCCCGCCCCACAACGCGCCGCGCCCTTCAGGAACTCGTCAATGGCGGCCTGCTTGTGCGCCGCCGAGGCGTCGGCACCCGCGTCACCCCGACGCACGTCCACCGCCAAATCGGCCTCACGTCTCTCAACGAGGACCTGGCAGCCCAAGGCTACGAGACCCGCACCGAGGTTCTGTCCTACCAGGTGCAGCTTGCCAACGAAGCGCAGGCCGCACAGCTGTCCTGCGAAGTCGGAGACGAGGTCGTCTCCATTGAGCGCCTACGCTGGATCAACGACAACCCCCTCGGCATCATGCACAACACAATCCCCTCGGCCATCGCACCGTCCCTGACCGAACTTTCCCAGAAGGGCCTCTACAAGTGCCTGGCTGAGCGTGACGTGAAGATGGCAACGGCCGTCCAGGTCCTCGGAGCCCGCCTCGCCACCGACCGCGAAGCCGATCTCCTCGGACTCGAGCACGGATCAGCCCTCATGACCATGGAACGCACCGTCTACGGACTCGGCGGCGAAGTAGTCGAGTACGGTCGGCACGTCTACGACGCAGCCCAGTACACCGTCACCATCCCGCTCGTCGCAGACTAGGAACAGCAATCCCGCAGCGGTGAACCAGCGCGGACTTCCACCCCGCCCCCACGTGCAAATTGTCAAAAGCAGCAAATGAGCACACCGAACAGAGCAACGCCCCGGGCGCCGACGCCGGCAGGGGCGTTGTTCTGTATGCGGCAACCACGACGCTCAACCCCGCCCTTCAGTCAACACAGCGTGACGTGACCATTGGCAGGAACCGCCGCCCGGCTCACAACCCGGCACGGCCGCTCCCCCGGCAACCACCGCCCCCACCCACGATCTGTTGCCACCGCGTAACCCGCCGGCGAACAACTCAAACAATTACGTCAGGCACCCCCGCCCCGGTCGGCATTAAGCTCCTTCAACCAGCGACCCAGCGCCTGACACCGAGACAGCTAC
>NZ_JBQCYC010000031.1:20115-24029 GCF_052087705.1 Flaviflexus sp.
ACCGAACAATTGTATTTTCAACCGGTAAATGCCTCCCAGATTCGGGATGTACTGGGACACACTCGGCCACCTACAACGTTGCTATTTCAGCCTTTCAGGCCAAGCTTTAGATTTGTCTGCACAAAGTCTTGACAATGTTCGGTATATGTCAGTAACCTGGTAAGTGCTTAGACCACCCGCCCCCAACGAAGGCGGCACCGGAGGGTGGAAACAGTTCAGGAGCTAGACACAATGAGCGAAATTCAGTTCACCGAGGGCCCTCTGCTTGAGGCCACCAAGAAATTCCCCACCGTGCTGTGGAACGACTCGTCGGATCTCGATGAGCTCACCCAGTCGATCTCGTTTGGTGGAGTTGGCGCAACCTGCAACCCGCAGATCGCCTACACGACCCTGTCGAAGCACCCCGAGATCTGGAACGACCGGATCCGCAAGATCGCTGACGACAACCCAACCTGGAGCGAGTCGGAGATCGGTTGGCAGGCCGTTAAGGACATGTCGGTCGAGGCAGCCAAGCTTCTCGAGCCCGCTTTCAAGGCTACGAATGGTCGCAACGGCCGCCTTTCGGTGCAGACGGACCCCCGCCTGCACCGCAGCGCAAAGGCTCTTGCCGATCAGGCTGAGGAGTTCCACAACCTTGCCGACAACATTGTCGTGAAGATCCCGGCCACCAAGACCGGCATCGAGGCAATCGAGGATGCAACCGAGCGCGGCGTTTCCATCAACGTCACCGTGTCGTTCTCCGTCCCCCAGGCCGTTGAGGCCGCTGCCGCTATCGAGCGCGGCTTGGAGAAGCGCAAAGCCGCTGGCCACGACGTCTCCCAGATGGGACCCGTTGTCACGATCATGGTTGGTCGTCTCGACGACTGGATGAAGCACGTTGTTGCTCGCGACAACATTTTCCTTGACTACTCGGCACTCGAGTGGGCCGGCATCGCAGCCGTCAAGAAGGCTTACGGAATCTTCCAGGAGCGCGGCTACGCGGCTCGCATGCTGGTTGCTGCTTTCCGCAACCCCTACCAGTGGGCCGAGTTCCAGGGCGGCGACCTGGTCGTCTCCCCTCCGTTCAAGTGGCAGCAGATCGTCAACAACTCCGACTACGTTGCCGAGGAGCGCATGAGCAAGCCGGTCGACGAGCACTACATCGAGCAGCTTCGCCGCATCCCCGACTTCAACCGGGCCTACGACGTTGACGGCATGACCGTGGACGAGTTCTCGTCCTTCGGCCCTGCAGCCAAGACCCTCCGCCAGTTCCTCGACGCGGACAACGCGCTCGACAACCTGGTTCGGGACATCATTCTGCCCGCCTCGTAAGTGGACAGATTTCTACTCACCCGTGAGTAGATACCCAAGAATATTCAATATCGAGAGAAACGAACACACACGTGATCAAGATTGGCATTATTGGAGCCGGTCGGATCGCGCAGGTGCACGCGCGGTCTGTCTCTGCCCATTCGAACGCAACGCTCAGCGTTGTATCGGATCCGGTAGAACAGGCCGCGTCTGCATTGGCGCGTGCCAACGGCGCCCGATGGACACTATCCGCAGATGACCTCATTGCCGACCCGGAGGTCGATGCTGTCATCATCTGCTCCCCCACTCCCTTCCACGCCGAGCAGGTGCTCGCGTGCGCGAAGGCAGGTAAGCCTGTTCTGTGCGAGAAACCTATCGCCATGGACATGGACACCGTCGACCAGCTCGAGAAGGATCTCGAAGGCCTCAATCCCACCGTCATGATGGGATTCAACAGGCGCTTCGACCCGTCTTTCGCAAAGATCCACAGCCTCGCCGAGGAGGGCGCGGCCGGCAAGATTGAGCAGGTCACCATCATTTCTCGCGACCCCGCAGCGCCGCCCGTCGAATACATTGCGACCTCGGGTGGAATCTTCAAGGACATGACGATCCACGACTTCGATACCGCCAGGTTCTTCCTTGGCGACATCAAAACGGTCGTGGCAATCGGCCAGAACCTCGATCCCGCACTGAAGGACACGGGTGACTTTGACGGAGCTGTCATCACCCTGACCAACGCCGAGGGTGCCACGGCAACGATCACGAACTCGCGGCACTGCGCCTCCGGTTACGATCAGCGTCTCGAAGTGTTCGGTGACAGGGCAACGCTCAACGCCGACAATATTCGCCCCACGACGGTGCGGATCTCGAACGGCACTGTCACCGACGGTCAGGATCCCTACCTCGACTTCTTCCTTGCTCGCTACGAGGCCGCCTACAGCGTCGAGCTCGACGAGTTCCTCAGCGCAATCGACGAGGGCCGCAAGCCGTCACCCTCGATTGAGGATGGTCGCAAGGCCCTGGGGCTTGCCGAGGCAGCCGAGAAGTCGGCCCGTACGGGTTCGATCGTCACTCTCTAAGGGAATCACTGCCCGCGGCTGCACCAACCGTGGGCGGCCACCCCACGCGTGTCTAAAAATCCACGAAGACACAGCAGAACAACCCATTTAATGTCAGCAAAAACAACCCAACTGCGGCAATGTTGCCGAGAGGAGACCACACCATGAAGATCGCCGGAGCCCCCATTTCCTGGGGCGTCTGTGAAGTACCGGGCTGGGGATACCAGATGTCGCCGGAACGCGTTCTGACCGAAATGAAGGAGATTGGCCTGACCGCCACGGAGTTCGGCCCCCAGGGCTGGCTGCCGATCGAAGCTGAGGAACGCGCGAAGGCAGTATCCGAGTACGACCTTGAGCCCGTCGGAGCCTTCTTCCTTGCCGTCATGCACGATCCCGACTTTGATCCGATCCCGCAGGTCAACAAGGAGCTGGACGCCTTCGAGGTGGCGGGCGGCTCCTACCTGGTCCTCGCAGCCGATTCCGGCCGCGACGGCTACGATGATCGCCCTGTCCTGGACGAAAAGGGTTGGGACACCCTGTTCACGAACCTCACTCGGATCGCGGAGGCCTGCGCGGCCCGCGGCGTCACCGCCTGCATCCACCCCCACTGGGGCACCATGGTTCAGAACGTTGACGAGGTTGAGCGCGTCCTCGACAACTCGACCGTTGGCCTTTGCCTCGACACCGGCCACCTCGCCTGCGGCGGCGCCGACGTTGTTGCCCTGACGAAGAAGTACGCGGACCGCGTCTCCATTGTCCACGCCAAGGACATCAACAAGGACATGACCGACAAGCTCCTGCCCGGCGACCTCGTCTGGGGCGACGGCATCAAGGGCGGCATGTTCGTCCCGATCGGCGAGGGCGATATCGACTTCGCCGCCATTGTCTCCGCGCTGAACGATGCTGGCTTTGACGGCTACTACGTTCTCGAGCAGGACATCATGCTCGATGAGGAGCCCGCCGCCGGCGCAGGCCCCATCGACAATGCTCGCAAGTCCTACAACGCCCTCAAGGCGCTGGCTGGCTAGCGTAGATCGGTCGCGCTCTCCCTCGTTGTGTAGCGACCGGTCACCCCGGGGCCGGGCGGACAGTTCCACGGAGCTTCCGCCCGGCCCTTTCTTGTCGCCACTCTTCCTTGTCCCCACCCTTCCCACACACATTGTTTCTCCAGGCCCGCTCCAAGGCCTTGCCTAGTAGCACAGCCATACCGACGGGTGCTTCGCTCCCTGCTTATCCGCCGCTTCCGTCCGCGCCTTCCACCGACGTCTCACGGTGGATCCGCTCCAGCTGAGTTCAACGGTTCTTGCACAGTTTCCCCGGTCAAGCTCTCGGTGCAAAGAGATCATCCCACCCAGACTTCCGGTCCGTTTATAACTGGGGTGGAACGGTAGAGTCAGCATGAGGCATGCATTGCATCGGGAGTGGGTCGCCGTTGTCCCGCACACCGCCACATCCTCGTGCGATTCGTGCACGCGCTGCTTCGCAGCGAAAGGTCACACCAAACAGCAGGAGTTATTGTGCTTATTAGTTTGAAGGAAGCTCTCGATTACGCAGAGCACAACAAGG
>NZ_JBQCYC010000032.1:0-2650 GCF_052087705.1 Flaviflexus sp.
TTCATGAGATGGGTCGTGTAGCGGAACTTCTTATACAGTTCGTCGTGATTCATAAAAGTACCCCTTTCAAGATCTACAGGAACCTGTCTATCAGGTGCCTGTTAGAAACATTAAAGGACTTCAACGGGAAAAGCAACAGGCACCTGTCGAATGTTTAAAGTGATTGTGATTACTTGGTTAAATTTCGTGTGTGGTTTTCCTGGAAATCGGCGTGATCTAGCGGCTTATTAGGGCTTTCGCTGGACCTGCACTGCTGATCTTCTTGCTCGGTACTGCACGGTATTGCTCGGCGCTACCTTGCTTTCGGTTGGGGAACTACTGCTTGGAGTACTGTCGCCCAGCATTCCGCGCCACGTAGATTCCGGTGAGGGCTGCGGCGATAACGCTGACGGCAAGGAAGATAATCATCGCGGTCCAGCCCCAGTCGTGAAAGACGAGTCCGGAGACAACGCCAACGATTGAGGAACCCAGGTAGTAGGCGGTCAGATACATGCCGGTGGCCTCGGCCCTGTCCTTGCGTGCGAGTGCCCCCACCCAGCCGGAGGCGATGGAGTGGGCGATAAAGAAGCCGCCCGTGAAGATCGCGGTTCCCATGATCGTTGTGACCGGGCTGTTGATGGTAATGAGGGGGAGTGCTATTAGGCAGGAAGTAATGCCGAGCATGAGGATCTTTGCCCTGCCTGCCTTGACGGCGGCTCCTCCCGCCCATCCGGACGTGAACGTGCCAACCAGGTAAAGAATAAAGACTGATCCGGCAAGCCCGGGGGAGAAGCCGAAGTCGTCAGCGAGTCGATATCCCAGGTAGTCGTACAGGGAAACAAAGGCTCCCATGAGTAGGAAAGCGATGGCGAAGAGTCCAAGCATTGTTGGGTTGGTGAGGTGTCGCCATACTGCCTTGATCTCGGACTTGATCGTCAGCTTCTTCGGGGTGAACCGCTTTTGCTTCGGCATGAGAAGAACCGTAAGGATTGCGCAACTACCCGCGAAGATCATGTTGATCCCAAGACCCCACCGCCAGCTCTCAAACTCCAACACTCCTGCCGGGATCAGGCGGGACAGCAGGCCGCCCAGGGATGTGCCCGCAATGTACTGGCCCATGGCCCTCGGTAGATCAATTCCGTTGATCTCGTCCGCAAGATAAGCCATCGCCGTGGCGGGAACGCCAGCGACAGCCAATCCTTGGAGTGCGCGGCCCACAATGAGCCACTCGATGGTGGGGGCGAACGGAAGGAGCGCTCCCACGGTGACAGCCAGGAGTGAGGAGATGACCATGACGCGGCCCCGACCAAAGCGTTCCGACAGGATTGATGCCGGAAGGATCGCAAGCGCAAGCATTCCTGTTGCTGCACTGACCGTCCATGCTGACATGGCTGGGGTGGCCCCAAAGTAATCCGACAGCGCCGGCATAAGAGCCTGCGTGCAGTAGATGGCGTTAAAGGAAGCCAGTCCCATGGCAAAAAGAGCAATAACAGCACGGCGGTAGTCGGGGTCTCCGCGCCGAAGTCCGCCCTGGTCGACCATGTCCCCTCCCTTGAGCTTTGCTTCTGTGGAAGTGCCCTTCGCCAATAACGTCATAGGACTAGAGTCCCGCTGGTCAAGCAACTTGTAAAATGAATAGACTTGCACTTATTCATGCAGAAACTGCATGACCATGTACGTGTGTGTCAAGTGGGAGGGGGATGCCTCGATGCTCTCCGACGATTATTCCTGGTATCTCACACTCGCGCGGGTGCAGCACCTGACCGAGGCTGCCGAGATGCTCGACATCCCGCAACCCACACTGTCCCGGAAACTATCGGGGCTTGAAAGGCGCATTGGTACCACTCTGTTTGATCGGGGTGGCCGCTCGCTTCGACTCAACGAACGCGGTCGCGCCCTGGAGAAGGCAGTTCAGGGGGCCGTTCGTGGTCTCGATCGTGGCGAGGAGGAGATCCGCCGGCTGCTGGATCCAGAGACCGGGCGGATCAGGTTCGGGTTCATGCCGTCGCTTGGCCCATGGCTGGCACCCCGCCTTATTCGGGCTTTTACCTCTGAGCATCCGCGTGCGGAGATGGTTCTGTCGCAGGACACTGCGGAGGTACTAGTGGGGCTGCTCCTCGATGGGGAGCTGGATGTTGCCCTCTGTGCGCCCGATGTTCTCCCCGAGCTGCTCGGTGATCTCAACATCCTCACCGTACATCGGCAGGCCATGGCGCTCGTGGTCCCGGAAGGGCACCGGTTGGCGGGGCGGGAACTCGTCGATTTTAAGGAAGCAGCACGGGAACCGTTCGTGGCTGCGCCCGCAGGTTATACGACCCGCAATATCTTGGAGAGGCTGGCGAAGAAGTCCGGTGTAGTTCCTCGGATCGTGATGGAATCCGAAGCGTTGGCAACCCATGCTGGACTTGCCTCCACCGGTATCGGTATTACCGTCCTCCCAGACGATGATCCATCGTTACACGTGCCGGGCGCCGTGTTCGTTCCGCTCAAGACGGAGCTTAAGCGCGACATTGCCCTCGTGTGGCCATCGAGTGTCGAACAGGTTCCAGTCGTCCGATCTTTCCTGGAAGACACGTCGAATCGGTATGGGGATAGCAAACAGGCGGAGCGTTAAACGATCGTCACGGGGCCCGCTCGGCGCAGTAGTTGAAACAACCGAATAGTGGGTCGG
>NZ_JBQCYC010000032.1:2750-22039 GCF_052087705.1 Flaviflexus sp.
CTGGTAGTCTTCCGGTTCGTTCCGACCGCCTTCGTCCGTGGTGTTGAGGACAGATTGGTCTCCGACAAGTCCTTCATATTCCAGGAAGAGAAGGACCTCGGTGCGTTGGGTGTCGTTGAGCTCCTCCCAGGGCTTGAGCTCGCCGTTTTCGTCAAGGAACGTCAGGAAGTAGTCATCGTCGAGAGCGTAGTTGGCTTCTGATTTGGCTTGGAGGTATTCACTGGGGTCGCTAACCCCGGCACCGGTATCGAATGCGCTTTGCCAGTCGCCCTCGTACCAGGAGTTCCAGGTGGCACTGTAGATCTGTTCCTGGAAGTGGGCGATGGCTTCGTCGTGAGCCACGGCCGCCGCCGCGTCAGCATGCTCCACATGATCGGTTGGGAACAGCCAGTCGACAAGGATCTCTAGTGGAACCGTAGCACCGGGGTGGTCCTCGCTGAATTCTATTTGACCGGTGAGGAAACTGATCGTTTCGTTACGAAAGTCAGCTGCGTGTGCGGCTTCAAC
Organism: Flaviflexus sp.; assembly: GCF_052087705.1. Taxonomy (NCBI): domain Bacteria; kingdom Bacillati; phylum Actinomycetota; class Actinomycetes; order Actinomycetales; family Actinomycetaceae; genus Flaviflexus; species Flaviflexus sp. The sequence goes on from NZ_JBQCYC010000032.1 coordinate 3,258, forward strand.
CTCGGTCATTGTTTCCGCCATGTTCAGCAGGTAACTTAGTGGCGCATATTTCGGGGCGGCACGGGCAGTGCCGTCAAGGAACTTGTCGACATCACTTGAAACCGTGGCGGTGACAAACCATCGAGGCGACATCGTGGAAAGTTTCTCTCGCGGATGTTCAGAGCGAGGGGCCAGCACCTAGCGGTGAGAGGCACCGGGCAAAGTCATTACCTAGTGGCTCCGGGAGGTCGGGGCTACTCGCCCTCTCCTCGGTAGAACTTCGCTGTGCGCTCCGCCATTCCTTCTGCAACGGTCCGCTTCGCACCGGATGCAATGTGCGCATTGCGCCATGCGTGAGCTGTGTCGGTAACGAATTGGAGGCCTTCGGGTGTCATTGATAGTTCGGCCATCTTCTCCGGGTTCGAGTTCGAATCGCCCCGCAGGTAAAGAAGGAGGGAGTAGAAGGCACCATCCCACCCGATCCCGGTGGCGGCCGGTCCAAAGGTTTCCCAGTGTTCGTCATCCTTCACTTCGTGGACGAGGGTGAGAACAGTGCCGGGTCCGGTGGGGGTGAGGCTGAGGGAAACGTTCGACACGTCCTCGCCGTACTCCCAGGTGACCTCGAGTGACTGCTGGGGGCGGCAGGTTTTGATTGTTCCCGAGTGCTGTGAGCCGGTGAGTTCGTAGTCGCCGCCCTCTTCCAAGTCTCCGCTTAGAACGTCGAACCACTGGACCATTGCCTCCGGGCTGGTCAGGGCATCCCACATGGCTGCCGGTTCGAATGGAAAGGTCTGAGTGAGCTCAACCAGGTGGGAGCCCTTCGAGTGCTGAACTGTGCGAGTGACCGCCTGGACCTGTTCCTTGAACGTCATGGATTCCTTCCGCGGCGCTGCCCCTCAGCGCTTCCTCCTCCACCCTACATTTCCCGCCCCGCGCGAGACAGCGGGGGATTGAACGGGAGGGTGGGGATCGAACGAGGTTGTGGGGACTGAGTTAGAAGAAAGTTGGTGCTCGAGGCAGGTGCCGATCCTGGGGTGAGGCTGTGAAGATGTCGGCAAGGACCTGTGAGAAATCCTGTATTTGAAAGGTGAAATTTCGATTGTTCTATCGAGGGTGCGCGAAGTTTTTGTTGAAATTTCGCGAGTTTTGATCTTGTGGAATAAATCCATCAGATTCAAAGTTGATATTAGTGGACTCAAGAATTGATCAGTCGGTTGGACATAACCATCGGATTGGTTCAAACTTGAGAAGGAAAAGTGAATGTGCCGCGATATGCGGTTAGGGCTACGGCCCGGAAGGAGTAAACAAATATGGCACGTGCAGTAGGCATCGACCTCGGTACCACGAACTCGTGTGTTGCTGTTCTTGAAGGTGGCGAACCCACCGTTATTGCGAACGCCGAAGGCGCTCGCACCACCCCCTCGGTTGTTGGTTTCTCGAAGTCGGGTGAGGTCTTGGTTGGCGAGATCGCCAAGCGTCAGGCCGTCACCAACGTTGACCGCACCGTTCAGTCGGTCAAGCGCCACATGGGCACCGACTGGTCCGTCGACATCGACGATACGACGTACACCCCGCAGCAGATCTCTGCTTTCATTCTTAGCAAGCTCAAGAAGGACGCCGAGGCATACCTGGGCGAAGAGGTAACCGACGCAGTTATTACGGTTCCCGCCTACTTCAACGATGCTGAGCGTCAGGCAACGAAGGACGCCGGTCAGATTGCTGGCCTGAACGTCCAGCGCATCGTCAACGAGCCCACGGCCGCTGCTCTTGCTTACGGCCTTGAGAAGGGTAAGGAGGACGAGCTCATTCTCGTCTTCGACCTCGGCGGCGGCACGTTCGACGTCTCGCTCCTTGAAGTTGGTAAGGATGAGGACGATTTCTCGACCATTCAGGTTCGCGCAACCAACGGCGACAACCGTCTCGGTGGTGACGACTGGGATCAGAAGATTGTTGACTGGCTCGTTGGCCAGGCCAAGAACTCCTACGGTGTTGACCTGTCGAAGGACAAGATTGCTCTGCAGCGCCTCAAGGAAGCTGCCGAGCAGGCCAAGAAGGAGCTCTCCTCGGCCACCTCGACGAACATCACCCTCCAGTACCTCTCGATGACGGAGAATGGACCGCTGCACCTCGATGAGAAGCTGACCCGCGCCAAGTTCGAAGAGATGACCCGCGATCTCCTTGACCGCACGAAGGTTCCCTTCAACAACGTCATTAACGACGCCGGCATCAAGCTCTCCGAGATCGACCATGTTGTTCTCGTTGGTGGCTCGACCCGTATGCCCATGGTGACCGAGGTTGTTAAGGAACTGACCGGTGGTAAGGAGCCGAACAAGTCCGTGAACCCGGACGAGGTCGTTGCCGTTGGTGCAGCCCTCCAGGCCGGTGTCATCACCGGTGACCGCGCGGACGTTCTGCTGATTGACGTGACCCCGCTGTCGCTCGGTATCGAGACCAAGGGTGGCGTCATGACGAAGCTTATTGAACGCAACACCGCTATCCCGACGAAGCGTTCTGAGGTCTTCTCGACCGCTGAAGACAACCAGCCGTCGGTTCTCATCCAGGTCTACCAGGGTGAGCGCGAGTTTGCCCGCGACAACAAGCCGCTGGGCACCTTCGAACTCACCGGTATTGCTCCCGCACCCCGTGGCATGCCCCAGGTTGAGGTCACGTTCGACATCGACGCCAACGGCATCGTTCACGTGTCCGCTAAGGACCGTGGCACCGGCAAGGAACAGTCGATGACGATCACCGGTGGCTCGGCTCTTCCCCAGGAAGAGATCGACCGCATGGTCAAGGAAGCCGAAGCGCACGCGGCTGAGGACGCCAAGCGCAAGGAGGAGCAGGAGCTCCGCAACACCTCCGAGCAGCAGGTCTATTCCATCGAGAAGCTTCTCGAGGAGAACAAGGACAAGCTCGATGACGCACTCGTCTCCGACGTTCAGGGCGCTGTCGACGCGGTCAAGACCGCACTCGAAGGCGAAGACGTTGAGGCACTCAAGACCGCTCAGGCGGAGCTGACCGAGAAGTCGCAGAAGATCGGCGAAGCCATCTACGCACAGGCAGCTTCGGAGGCACCTGCCGAGGGCGAAGCCCCGGCGCAGGAAGCCCAGGAAGACGACGACATTGTCGACGCCGAAGTAGTTGATGAAGAGGACGGTAACAACAAGTGAGTGAAAACCAGTCACCCGAAGAGAGGAAGCCCTCGGAGGATGCTGGCACCACTCCCGAGGAGCAGGTCGAATCCGTAGAGGTACCTGAAGAGGGTGCCGCTACCGCGGCCGCCGAGACTGAGGAAACAGTAGCCGACGGTGTTGAAGCTGAGGAGACTGCCGCTGAAGGCGACGAGGAAGCGGAAGAAATCGATCCGCTACTGGAAGCCCAGGCGAAGATTGTGGAGTTGGAAGAGCAGCTTGCACGGTCCCGTGCCGACACGTACAACGTGTCGCAGGAGTACAACGGCTACGTCCGACGGTCCAAGGCGGAGGCGACTGCCCAGAAGCAGGCGGGAATCGCCTCGGTTCTGGAGAACCTCCTGTCGGTCCTTGATGACATTGAGCTGGCCCGCCAGCACGATGACCTCGAAGGCCCCGCCGGGAAGATCGCCCTCAAGGTCGAGAATACTCTCGAAACGAACTATCAGCTCGTCCGCTTCGGGGCAGTGGGGGATCCCTTCGATCCCGAAATCCACGAAGCCCTCATGCACTCTCAGTCCGAGGACGTCGAATCTGAGCAGATCGGAACTCTGATCCAGCCCGGATACAAGCACGGAGACAAGGTGCTCCGGCCCGCACGGGTCGGCGTTGTCTCGCCGCAGTAATTCAATGAGGTGTGCCGGGCATAAACGCCCGGCACACCCACAACAGAAGGAGGTGATGCGCCATGGCTAGTCAGGATTGGCTATCCAAGGACTTCTATGCCGTTCTCGGTGTCAGCAAGGACGCCTCGCAGGACGAAATCAAGAAGGCCTATCGCAAGCTCGCGCGCACCTACCATCCGGATAAGAACCCGGGTGATGCTGCGGCAGAGAGCAAATTTAAAGAGGTAGGCGAAGCCTACGCGGTCCTTTCCGACGCGGAAGACCGCAAACAGTACGACGCTATTCGCGCCATGGGAGGCGGCGGAGCCCGCTTCTCTGCCGGCGGTGCCGGAGGCGGAGGTTTCGAAGACGTCTTCTCCAGCATGTTCGGTGGAGGGGCTGCCCCGGGAGGTGCACGCTACCAGCAGACATCGCAGGGCGGCTTCGACGACATCCTGTCCGGAATGTTCGGGGGAGGCGGAGGATCCCCGTTCGGCGGGGGAGGCTTCGGCGGCTTTGGCAGGCGCCCACAGCGCGGCGCCGACGAGACCGCATCAACGAGTATCTCGCTCGCCCAGGCAGTCCAGGGCGCAACGATTCAGGTCTCGAACCACGGCCAGCGCTTCTCTGCGAAGGTCCCGGCAGGTGTGAGCGACGGTCAGAAGATCAGGCTCCGCGGCAAGGGACAGCCCGGCCAAAACGGCGGGGAAGCCGGCGACCTGCTCATCACCGTCACGGTTGAGAAGCACCCCGTGTTTGAACTGGACGGCAAGAACGTTCGGATGACACTCCCCGTGTCATTCTCCGAAGCCGCACTGGGTGCGAAGGTTTCGGTTCCCACGGTTCATGGCGACACTGTCACCGTGAAGATCCCGTCCGGGTCCTCGTCCGGTAGTACCCTGCGGGTGCGCGGTCGCGGAGTGAAAGGCAAGGGACTGCCGGGCGACATGCTTGTCACCCTGAAGATCGTGGTTCCCAAGAAGCTCTCAGCGGAAGCCAAGGCAGCCGTTGAGGCGTTCCAGGAAGCAACCGGGGACGCTGATCCGCGTGCTGACCTGGTGAGGATGGCTGAGGTATCGTGAGCCCCTCGCTGTCCAGGAACGACCCCGTCTTCTCCGTCTCGATTGCGGCGCAGATGGCGGGGATGCACGCACAAACCGTCCGCCAATACGACCGCCTCGGACTCGTCGTTGCCTCACGCACGAGGGGTGGCGGACGCCGCTACTCGCTCAACGACATCGCGGCTCTCCAAGAGATCCAGACGCTGTCCCAGGAAGAGGGAATTAACTTGGCAGGTATCTCCCGGATCCTGGAGCTCGAGCAGGAAGTCAAGAAGCTCAAGCGGGAAAACTCTCGCCTGAAGTCGATGGCTAACCGACTCAAGGATGTCCTGCTGGAAAAGCAGGCTGCCGAAAGGCGCGTCTTCGCTGCCGGTCAGGACGGCTCCATTGTTGCCCTGTCGCGCGGTGAACGCGCGCCCGCCGACGAAGCCGTACGCCGCAGCTCCGCGCTTGTGATTTGGCGGCCGAGGTAAGGTGACGTCACGATGTCGCCGGCTCGATGCGTCTACTGCCGTAGAACTGTTGATCGGTGAAGATGAGCCGCCCGAAAGGGCGGCTTTCGTGTTGTCGTGATCTTGGCAGGGATGGGTAGGTGCGTGAGGTGATAGCGGCTCGTCAGTTACATGCCCGCAATGTTAAGGAATATTGTCTATCTGCTTTGCCGATTTTCCACTGAATAATACTTTGCGTCAGCTTCCGGTTCTCAGCTCACAACGAATGTTTACACGATATACTTTCATCACCACAAACCCTCAAGAATGGCCTTGGGGGGGGATGGTTACTCCTGCAGATGCAGGTTTGGAGGAATTATGAAAAAGACGATGACGAGCGTGTTGGCAACGCTCTTACTTGTTTTAGGGATGGGCGGTACTGCGATCGCGGCAGAGGGCTATCGGGGATCGAACGTGTATGGCTGTCAGGCTTATATAAGCGGTTCCAAGGCATGGACGAATTGCAGACCGGCAACACGATCATTTGAGTACGCGACGAAAGCGTGGTGCACAGGCCAGCCGACCCGAATGGGAACTTTCAGATCGGTTTCTCGCAACTCGAATGTCACTGGAATATCCGAAGTGGGCTGCACTTTTAACGTGCATGACGGACAGACAAAGTATCAGTGATCTAAGCGGTGGGTGCGGCAAACTTTGATCGTCGCGCCCACCGCCCTTGAATTCGGATAGACACTATGAATTTTCTTCGCATGAGAGAGCGCCTTCGAGGCTCCCTCTTTATCTTCATCATCCAGAGTGCTGTTCTGCTATTGCTGCTCGAGAGATGGTGGCCGACATTCAATGGCCTAGGCCCGTCGATTTGGATCTCCATGCTCCTGGTAGGCGCTGCCGCAGCGGCAATTGCTGCCACGAGAGAGTCAGCTCGAATCGAGGCCGAGGCTAGGCCGGTCACTGAAGTCTCGCCACGATCCCAATTTGGGATTGTCGTGTTGCACTGGGGCGCGGATGTTTTAACGCTCTCCATTATCCCGACGGTTATGGCATCGAGTGTCGCCTATCTTTTGGTTGCAGCTTTTGGCTATGGCTATTTCGATTGGGGATACCCGCTGTATGCGCTGCTGTTCGGGATCGCAATGGTTCTTCTCGGCAAAGTGGCCGCGCGTTTGTTCGCTGGTCGAGTGATTGCACCGCTCGTTGCCTTTGTGCTGGCTGTCTATGCGTGGATGTACACGATCGTGACGAGTGCACATGCGGATACATGGACGATGTTCGACCGAGCGGCACTTCTATTTGTCGTACTTCTTGCCGCCCTGCTCTTCGTAGGTCTTCTCCTCGCATATAGAGCTAGTGAAAAACGTGCTGCTGCAGTTGCCGGACTAACCCTCGTCGGCTTTGTTGCCCTGGTCTTCATTGGCGGCTCGATACACGTTTACAACTATCCTCGTGTGCCTACCGCGGATCCCGAGTGCGTCACGGTCGCATCAGATTCGATCTGTGTCTGGCCAGAGGATGAGCCGCTGCTTCCCGGGCTGGTTGCCCAGTTGGAACGTGCTCAAGCCCTTGAAGCGGCAGCGGGGATCGAGCGTCCCAGCATCGTTTTTGCCGAACCTGGCTATGACGGTGCGAGCCGTGGCGGTCATCGCATGACTGTTGCCCCGGTTGAGGGCGGAGCATCACTGCGATCAGCACAGGGCTTTGTTGCACCGGCGGTGGACACCCATACCGGGTTCCCGCAGTGCGTCGACGGGAACTCCACAGGCGAAGATTTTGATCGACATTTCCAAGTTGCCGACCTCATGACTGCGTACGTCATCGGTGACATGGCGGATGATTCGTGGGCGACTTCGAGTCCGGAAATGGATGCGTGGCGGCTTCAAGTCGGACAGGTTCTTGAGGAGTGGCCGGAGGCAGACCGAGTTGCCTGGCTCGGGGAACAGCTGGCCCATTACAATGAATACTGCGAGTTCTCGGGAGAGATTGCACAATGACGATCGAAGAATCTGGAAAACTGCCGACAGGCATAAAGGTCTCGGGCCTCACGCAAGGCTATGGCAACCGTGAAGTTCTGAAGGACTTCTCCCTTGATGTGCCTGACCGTTCGATTGTGGCTTTAGCCGGCCCAAATGGAGCGGGTAAGACGACGCTCATGCGAACCATTGCCACGCTGTTGAAACCAAAGGCTGGAAGCATTGTTGTTCTTGGCCATGACATCGCGGCCAAACAGGGGCGAAATGAGCTTCGACGAAACCTTGGCTACCTGCCGCAGGATTTCACTGCAGATAACAAATTGACAGTGAAAGAGTATGTGGAATATTCCCTGTGGATGCGAGGATTCTCGAAGATCAAGATTGAGGCGGCCTCTGAAGTGGCGATCGACCGCGTTGGCCTCTCGCAGACTAAGCACGTCAAGCTCAGAGAGCTCTCGGGAGGAATGCGTCAAAGAGCGGGAATAGCTGCGGCAACAGCGGGTGACCCGGATCTGCTGATCCTTGATGAACCGACTTCGGGCTTGGATCCTGAGCAGCGTTCGCAGTTTCGGGAAGTGCTGAGATCGTTGGATTCGAGATTAGTCCTTATCTCCACGCATCTCATCGAGGACGTTGCATCCTTGGCGGACTATCTTGTTGTCATCAGCGACGGCAATCTGGCGTACGCGGGCTCAGCGGACATCCTTCGAGAAGGTGACCGTTCGATCGAAGCGCTGGAGCGCATCTACGTGAATCTGATGAGAGCTGGCCAATGACGAGGTTTGGAGCCTGGCGCATCTTTCTCAAGACGCGCCGTGCTTGGGGTGTAGCGGTACTCTCCGTTATTGCCACAGTCATTCTGCTTCTCCTTCATCCTTCCGCGTATGGCATCCCCGGGTTCAACAATGTCAGGGACACTCCCATCAGCTACCTCATCGGCTTCGTACTCGGGTCCCTCAGCGCGACACTCGTCCATTCGGTGAGTCCTGCAATGGAGATCCTGGCGACGCGCAGGGTGGCACAAGCAAGAGCATTGCTTCTGCTGATTGCAACAGTCGCCCAGGCTTTGCTGATACTCGGCGTCTCGATAGTGCTGAGAGAGATAGCCGGTCTGGACATGCCGCGGGAGCATGTCGCAGTGTTTCTGACGTCCATGCTCTTTTTTCATGGAGTAGGGTTCCTTGCGGCCGGGCTCACCGCTGGACCCCGCATGTGGCTGATTCCCACAGCATTGATGGCCGTGTTCCTCGCCTTCTCTTGGAAAGATGAGTACACGGTGCAGCCCTGGAACCTGGTCCTCAATACAAGTGGCTCTCTTGTCGTCACTGCTGTCTGTGCCTATGGCCTTGGCCTTGTCATCGCGAGTATCGGCAACCCGAAGATCAGGGCGGACTGATGGCTTGTCGCAAGTGTTGAAGTATGTGAATAGCGCAAAGCACTATCGGTGATGGACAGGCTGGGGTCGAAATGCGGGCAGCCGTCATCTATGCTTGCGGTCGAATAACCTTGGTGGCTGCTATCTGAGCGGGCAGGGTTGGTGAGTGAGGGATAGCATCCTTATTCGGTTGGTGGGCTTTCGAGCTCTTCGATTGACGTTACTTCAAGAACTTCCAGTACTTGAGCTGTTTCAGGACTTTCAAGTTTAACTCGAAGTCGAAGCTCGGACATTGGTTCGCGATAGTCCAGATCGACGTCGGTGAACGGTACGTCGTCTGGTAATGAAAGCAGTTGTATCTCTGGTGTTCCACACTGGGGCGGATCGGACTCAAGCACTGTGTCGCACATTCGTGATCCGCCACTATCGTCCTTAAAGACCGCGCCTTCGATAATCCACACTGTCCCCGGGGCCTTGCCCTTGATTGATCTCACTGAAATGAACTCAGCGTCGGACTGTGTGGGTGTTGTCGTGGTGCCTTGAGGTGAGCCGTCGCCAGAGCAGCCAGCCAGCCAAGCTGAGGCGGCGAGAAGTGCCACTGATAATGCGGCTTTCTTTCTCGTTTTCATGATGAGTGCTTCTTATCGAATATGCAGTCGAAGGAGGTGCAAATAGCTTCTCATGTGGCGGTCTTGCGTACAAGAGCCCTTTCCTCGTGTAGTCGCCATCAAATGAAATATTTAATGATAAAAAGCCCAAATTCGTGCCAAATGTCCAATTTGTCTAATCGCAATAATGTGGCGGTTGTTGACTACACAGCCTACGGCTGACACTGCTTGGGCAATCCGAGATTCAGGTTGTTGTGTTGCCAGGCTCACAGCGTGAGTATCCGGCCTGTTTAGAGCCATCTGTTCGTGTGTCGGGGAGCCGGCTATGGTGCCTGTGAGAGCCAGTGACTGGTGTTGTTGGGAGCCACTGGCTCTCACACGCATTTTTAGAGCACTATTCGTGCTTGGTGTTCTCTCATGTTGAAGGTGCCGGTCTCGATCCACGTCGTGTTGTGAACGATGCGATCCATGATCGCATCAGCATGGACGCTGCCGCCGAGGCGGGTGTGCCAGTCCTTTTTCGGATACTGGGTGCAGAACACTGTTGAGGCAGCGTCATAGCGACGCTCGAGCAGCTCCAGGAGGAAGCTCTGAAGCGCTTCGTCAGGCGGATCCAAGAGCCATTCATCGATCACAAGCAGAGTGAAGTTACTCAGCTTCTTGAGCAGCTGTGTCTTCCCGTGGGGCCTATCGGCCGCGACGCTGATGAGCTCTTCCAGGTCGGGCATCCGTACATAGTGAGCTCGGATCCGGTGTTGGCATGCTTGGTTCGCAAGGGCGGAGCCGAGATAGGACTTGCCCGAACCCGTGAAGCCCTGGAAGACGATGTTGTGGTGCAACTCGATGAACCGGCAGGTTCCCAGCTGAGCCAGCATCCCCTGATCAAGTCCGCGTTCGGTGAGCATATCGACCCTACGCAGGTCCGCGTCGGGGTAGCGCACTCCTGAGCGGCGCCCCAGGCCTTGGATCTTCGCGTGAGTGAACACGGCGTGCGCGTCATCAACAGCAAGCTTGAGCTTCTCCTCAAACGACAGTCCCAGTGTCAAGGCATCATCAAGGGCGCTCAGCGCATCGAGGAGGGAGGCTGCTCCCATGTCGCGCATTTTGTTCTTCGTTTCAGTATCGAGCATCGTCATTTCGATTGGCCTCCGGCGTAGTAGGAAGCCCCGCGAACATAGCCGCCACCTTCAGAAGAAGATGGAACAGCATTTCCGGTTTTGTCTTGTCCGGTATCGAGGATCGGGCGCACGTGGCTATAGCGTGGGGAGCGAATATTGGCCTCCAAGGCAATCTTGCAGGCGGCCTCGACCCGACCGGTGGTAAACCGTCGAGATAGGCGTAGGACTGCGAGAGCGGGGTCCAGGCCCTGCTCGGTGACTGGGACAGCGGCAAAGATCTGATCAACGACCGTGAGGGCGTTCGGGCCGATCCTGGTGGCCCAGTCACGGACGCGGTGCTCGTCCCAGGGCTGATAGCCCTTCCCCTCAGGCAGGTCACCGTCATGCGTGCGATAGACCCCGCTGGTCCGGGCAGGGACGCGGACGTGACTGGTGAGCCGATCGTGGCCGTCGTAGATCTCTACCATTGAGGTCGTGATCCGCAGGTCAACCGTTTTACCGATGTTCACGTAGGGCACGGAGTAGGAGTTCTTCTGCCACACCACATGAGAGTTCTTTGCGACTTTACGGCTATAGACCCAGGTAGCAATCTCATACGGTACCGCTGGTAGCGGGCGCAGCAGCGGCTCCTCCTCGGTGCGGAAGACACTCGTGCGAGAGCCTGCACGCTTCTGAAACGGTTCAGCATTATAGGACTCGAGCTCATCGTGGATTGCTTGGCGCAGCTCGGCAAGAGAAGTGAAAGTGCGTTCTCGCAGCTTGGCGTTGATTCTCGTGGCCACGTGCCAGACCGTGTTCTCCACGCTTGCTTTGTCTTTCGGTTTTCCCACCCGGGCGGGGAGCACGGCTGCCGAGTAGTGGCCGGCGAGCTGACGGTAGGAATCATTCAAGACGATCTCGCCCTCCCGGGGTCGGGTGATGACACCGGTTTTCAGGTTGTCACAGACGATCCGCGGGACGCTGCCCCCGAAGTAGTCGAACATCGCTACATGAGCGTTCAACCACGAGGCCTGTGTCATATCCGCGCAGGGCTCGACAAACGCATACCGCGAGAACGGCAGGCAAGCGACGAACAGATAGACCTTCTGCTCCGTACCAGTGACCGGATTGGTCAAGGTCATCGTGGGGCCAGCCCAGTCCACTTCCACTGATTGTCCGGCTTTATGCCCTACCCGAGAGGCGACCCCGGTGAGGTGCACATGATGTTGATATCGTCGGCAGAACCTGTCATAACTCATCGCCAGACCACCCTCGTCTTTCACGAGGTCAACGTATTCGCTGTGCAACAGTTTCAATGTCACCCCGACCCTGGCAAGTTCGCGGTGGACGCGGGCCCAATCGGGTTGGACGTAAACGCTGGTGTGTTCTCCGCGGCCGGGAAACAGCCGCGCATAAACCTCCGCTTCAGGTATCTCGGCTATTTCGTCGTAGGACAGGCCTTCGCGGTCGGCGGCTTCGAATACTTGGGCGATGCTATTACGTGACATCCCGCGGGCGGCTGCGATCGCGCGGCCTGATTGTCCCTGGGAACGAAGCTCTAAAATCAGCTTCGACTTAATCTTTCGTACCATGGGTACATGCTCCTTTCGTCGCGCGACCTATCCACGCGACGGAAGGAGCCTAACCAGGGTGGCTCTCAGACACGCCATAAATGGCTCCCACCGGCGCCATCCAGGTAAACGACCACTGGCTCTGAGCCGCACCATGACCGGCTCTTACAACCACGAATATTCACAGCGCTCTAAATAGCTCTACTCGCGCTGCGTTATAGCAGGCAGAGAGGCTTGTTTCACAATAATGTAGACGTTTATTCACATAGATTTCTTTCCCCGTTCTTCTTTCGTCTCCTGGAATTCACTTTGCTCGAACAGCATGATGACGGCCCGGAAACGGGCAGAGCAGACATGTTTTCAGTTGAGAGAAAATGGGGAAACCTTCCATGGATATGGAAAAATCCCGGAACTCAGCACCCAGGCGCCGGCTTCTTGCCGGCGTCCTCGTGGGCGGACTGAGTATCGGAACAATCGCACCGGCAATGGCGGTGGATGGCCTCAACCAGACTGACGCCGTCACCGCAGCTGTCGAGGCGATGAACATTGACGGGCGGCAATGCCATCGTCAACGCATACGACCGTCAGATGCTCGCCCCCGGGGTTGAGCTCGTCAGCGTCGACCGGATCCAGCCGGGCGGACGCCTCGAATTCGACGTTCTTGTCGCAGACCTCGGCTCCGGCGCCGTCAAGGCCGACTACCTGTACCCGGGAACCGTCTCCGATGCAGAAGCGATCTCGGACATGATCGAAGATGCGGATGCGGTGGCGGGAGTTAACGGCTCGTTCTTCGACATCAACGCCTCCAAAGCACCCTCCGGTGTCGGCGTCTCCGAAGAGGATGGCATCGTCACCATCCCTGCCGGAACCGGCAATGGTGAGATCACCTCGAGCAACATCCCGATCGTCTTCACCCCGAAGGCCTCGCCGCCTTCTCCGGCATCACCCTCGTCACTGAAGTCACCCACAACGGTGAGCTCCTTGACCTCGACATCGTCGGCGTCAACTCCTACATGCTGGGTGAGGGCCAGGTCGGCCTCTTCAACCACCTGTGGGGCGACTACACCCGTGACCGTGCCCTTGACGGCGGAACGGGCACCGAGATCCTCATCAACCCCGACGGTGTCGTCACCTCGGTCGGCATCCCTGCCACCGGCCAGCTCCCCGAGGGCGTCACCTCCCTCGTCGAGCGTGATCGTGCGGGTTCAGAGAATGCGCTTGATGCAATCAGCGTCGGAGATACGCTGACAGTTGAGAGCTCGGTGACCTCTGACGCGGGCGAGATCTCGGCTGCCATCGGCGCGAACGCCATGCTCGTCGCAGACGGAGAGCCGGTCGGCTCTGGCACGGCAACTGCTCCGAGGACCGCGATCGGCTTCAACGAAGCCGGCACTGTCATGTACCTGCTCGTCGTCGACGGCCGTCAGGCCTCATCGGATGGCCTGGGCCTCGCTGATCTTGGTGTGCTCATGGCAGAGCTCGGCATCTACAGCGGTGCGAACCTTGATGGCGGCGGCTCAACCACGATGGGTGCAGTGCCGCCGGGTGAGACCGAGGCACAGATCCCGCACAACCCGTCGGACGGCTACGAGCGTCCGGTGCCGAACGGCATCGGCCTCTACGTTGAGCGCGGCTCCGGTGAAGTGATCGGCTACTCGATCTCCTCGCTCCTCCAGGTCGGCCAGCCCGACCGTGTCTTCCCGGGCCTCACGAGGCAGATCCAGGCGAAGGGCTATGACGAGACCGGCTCCGCCGTTCCCGGCACTGTTCCCGCCTGGTCGACCTCGACCGGCTCTGTCGCTGTTGAGTCGAACGGCGACCACACCGCGACCCTCACCGGCGTTGCCGCAGGCAGCGACACGGTCACAGCATCACAGAATGATGCGAACGGGACGATGAACGTCCAGGTGCTCGGCGAGCTTGACCGCATCGAGCTCTCCCCGTCTGTCATCCAGCTCTCAACCTCCGATGAGGTCGGCTCCTTCACCGTCTACGGCTACGACAAGCACGGCTACAGGGCCCCGATCGACGCGAACGACGTTGTCATCGAGGGTGATGAAGCAGGAAGCTTCACCATCGAGTCCGGTACGAGCGGCACCTTCGCTGTCACTGCGAACGAAGAGAATGCGGCCTCACCGATCAGCGTCAGCGTCAACGGCATCAAGGCCGAAGCTGCCCTGACCGTCGGTGTCGACACACTCCCGCTCGTAGACTTCTCCGATGCTGCCGAGTGGACTGCCGGTCAGGCACGTGCCCCGGGCGTCACCGTGACACCCGCCGAGGGCCACGAAGGCAAGAATGGGGTAGCGATTGACTTCGACTTCACCCAGTCCACCGGCACCCGCGGCGCCTACGCCGTTGCACCGAATGGTGGCTTCGAGATTCCCGGCCAGCCCACCGCGCTTACCGCGTGGGTGAACGGCAACAAGGATGGTGCATGGCCCCGCATCCAAGTTCGCCAGGCCGATGGCACCACCACCCAGCTGGATGGCCCAACAGAGGTCTTCGAGGGGTGGCAGCAGGTTACTTTTGCCGTTCCGTCCGGTGTCGAATACCCACTGACGTTCCAGATGTACAGGATCATGGAAACCCGTCCCGCGGCGCAGTACACGGACACGGTGATCATCTCCGACCTCCAGGCACTCGTACCCACCGAGGTTGAGTTGCCCAAGACCGAAGAGGTGACCGACTCCGTTGTTGTTCCCACGGGCGCAACAGACGACTCCCCGCTTCGTATCGCCGTCGTCTCCGACGCTCAGTTCATTGCTCGCAACCCCGAGTCGGGTGCAGTTGAGGGCGCGCGTGAGTCCTTCCGTGAGGTCCTCGCAGAAGATCCCGATCTTCTCATCATCAACGGCGATTTCGTCGATGAGGCAGCACCGGAAGACTTCGAGCTCGCACAGCGCATCATCGATGAAGAGCTCGGCGACTTCCCGTACATCTACGTTCCCGGTAACCACGAGATCATGGGTGGCGACATCCAGAACTTCATCGACGCCTTCGGTGCTACCAACGGCTACCTCGATGTTGATGGCACCCGCCTGATCTACCTGAACTCGGCCCCCGGCAGCCTCAGCCATGACTTTGCTCAGCTCACCATGGCCAAGAATGCTCTGGACGATGCTGCGGTGAACGACGACATCACGGGTGTTCTCGTGTTCCAGCACCACCCGGTTGATGATCCGCTGCCCACGAAGGCAAGCCAGATGTCCAACAGGCTGGATGCTGAGATGCTACGCGACTGGCTCGAAGAGTTCCGTGCAGAGTCCGGCAAGCAGGTCTCCAACATTGCCGCAGGCGTTGGTATTTTCCATGCCATGACCCTTGATGGAATCCCGTACTTCATCAACGGCAACGCAGGTAAGAGCCCGACCGGCGGAAGCTCCGGTTCGTTCACCGGCTGGACCATGGTCGGCATCGACCCCGCCGGTGCAACCAGCAACAACCCGCGCGACTGGATCTCCTTCGAGGTCAACACCCGCGTTGACGAAGATGGGCTCTCGCTCGGCGAAGTTTCCTCCTCCTTCGAGGAATACGGCGAAGCCGTCACCCTGAACCCCACCATGGTTCAGGACGACGGTGTGCGTTCCATGCCGGTGGCATGGCCGATGAGCTACGCCTGGTCCGGTGAGAACGTCCACATCGGCTCCGTCGACGACGTACCCGAGGGAACCGTTGCAGCGTTCAACGCCGAAACCAACACCCTGACCCCACTCGCACCCGGCGATGCATCGCTGACCCTCGCAGTTAACAACAAGACTGTGACCGCGGAATTCACGGTTGAGGCAGACATCATCATCGTTACGCCCGAGGCCCCGGTATTCGAGGCCAACGTCATCACCATCCCCGAGGTCGAAGGCGTCGACTATGTTATCGGTGACCAGGTCGTTTCCGGTGACGTTGAGATCACCGAGGATGTCACGGTCGTTGCTCGCGCACTCGAGGGCTACGCCCTCGACGAGACAGCAACAGCATGGTGGGACTTCGTCTACGTTGCACCGGCTCCCGAGGTAGGTAACCTCTTCTACTTCGTGAACTCGTGGGACAAGACCACCGAAGATGTTCGTATTGCCTTCGGAAACGAGGGTGACGAAATCTTCGTTGGCGACTGGGATGGTGACGGCAAGGATACTCTCGCCATTCGCCGCGGCAACGAGTTCTTCGTGAACAACGAGCTAACCGGTGACCTCCCACAAGACACGTTCCACTACGGACGCCCCGGTGATGACGTCATCGTTGGCGACTGGGACGGTGACGGCACCGACACGCTCGGTGTGCGCCGTGGAAGCATGTTCTACCTCGTCAACGAGCTCAAAGGCGGCCATGCCGACATCTCGTTCAACTACGGCCGCGAAGCCGACGTTGTTCATATTGGTGACTGGGATGGCGACAAGATCGACACGATCATGGTCCAGCGCGGAAAGGCCTTCTTCGCTAACAATGCCCTCATCGGTGGAAACGCTGAAGAAGAGTTCTTCTACGGCAAGCTCGGTGACGAAGTATTTGCAGGTGACTTCGATGGCGACGAGGTAGACACTCTCGCTGTCCGCCGTGGCAACACCTTCTACGTGAAGAACGAGATCGCTGGCGGTAATGCCGACATCGAGATCAACTACGGCAAGGCAACCGATGTTATCCACATCGGTGACTGGGACAGTGACGGAGAGGATACTCCCGTCGTCAACCGTTACGTCGGCTAATGTCGTAACTTCCAGCCAGCCTGGCTGAGACGAGGTGGGGGCAGGACCGGAAGGTTGTGCCCCCACCTCTTAACATCGGAGCGGTTCGCGTTACTCGCTCTTAGGAGGAGCTCCTGCTTGCCTGGGATAAGGCCCGGCAGCTCCGAGATAAGGACCGCTCGCTCCGAGATAGGATCCGGTGGTTTAAGAATAAGGTCCGGCTGCTTAGGGAGCCTCGTTCATAGGCGTCTCGGTGCTGGAGTCTGGGACGTCCTCGGAAATAGGTTCTTCCCTGCCAAGTTCCCGATCAAGCCAGGCACTGAATTCGTCACGACCGGGTGCTGGCCACGAGTCCGGAATCGTCATCGCGAACTCGGACTCGACCCATGATCGAAGCGGCTCAAGCGCCTCGGGGGAAATCGGTTCAATTGGGCTACTACCCAGGTTGTGTGACAGCAGCTCCTCATATCCGATGGAGAAAAGAACCAGGAGCTCACTTGCGTCATTGGCGATCAGGAAACCGCTTCCTTCGGACTCTAAGAGAATCACGCGAGCATTCTTCTCCTCATCCAGCCACAGTGCGATCAGCGAGCCCTCACCCGCAGCCTCAGCGATTGGTAGAACCCGCGTATATGCCACCGAGTCCTCGTGGAACCAGCCTTCCAGGCTGAGGTTTGCACTGAAGTATGGACCGGCCGCGTCAGAGTCCGGGTAGGGATCAATGATGTAACCAGTTGGTGACATGGTGCCGAGTCCAAGTTCTTCAAGATGCGACCAGGCGCGATCAAGCTCGATCGGAATGCCAGGCCAATCAGGTCGGAGGGCAAGAAGCTGATTCGTCATAGTCGACATGGTCAACATGGTAGGGGAGTCGTTACCTGTTTGCTTGCTAGGAAAATCTGTCATTCGCCGTGATTGTTGGGTAGCTTCCGGATTATCCCAAAACCAGTGCCGAACGAAGTGGTACGTGGGTCGGTGTACTGGCCGTAGACCTGCTAAGAGCTGGTTCCATTCTTCGTTACGCTTATCTTCGGAGGTAACGATGACATCTGAGGCACGTGGAACTGGGCGCTATGCGCCATCACCATCAGGCGACCTACATCTCGGCAACCTCCGTACCGGTCTCATTGCCTGGGCCTGCGCCAGGAAAGCCGGTCTGGGGTTTGTGATGAGAATGGAGGATCTGGATGAAAGGTGCCGCCCCGAATACGTCGAAACGCAGCTGAGAGACCTCTCCGAGATCGGCATGGACTGGGATGGCGACGTCCTGTTCCAGAGCGACCGAATCGATGCCTACAACCAGGTTGTTTCTGAACTTCTTGAAAGGGATCTCGTTTACGAGTGCTATTGCACCCGTGCAGATATTAAGGACGCTCCGCGAGCACCCCATGCCCCGCCCGGTGCCTATCCCGGAACCTGCCGAGATCTGACCGAAGTTGAACGAGAGCAGGGCAGGCAGAAACTTGCTCCTATGGACCGGGGCCCAGCCCTGCGCCTCAAAACAGCGAACGATCAACTGAGCATCACCGACCGAATCTGCGGGGAATTCACCGGGCACATCGATGACTTCGTTGTCCGCAGGGGTGATGGTGCCCACGCCTACAACCTTGTTGCCGTAGTCGATGACGAATTCCAGAACGTCAGGCAAGTTGTCCGGGCCGATGATCTGCTCGAATCAACCCCGAGACAGGTCTACCTCCAAAAACTCCTGGGGTACGAAACGCCCGAATATGTTCACGTTCCGCTCGTCCTAAACCGCGGGGGCAAGAGACTAGCTAAGCGAGATGGGGCGGTCACCCTCGATGCGCTGCATAAGGAAGGCTGGAGCACTCAGCAGGCCTTTGCCCTCATCTCCGAATCCTTGGGGATCCAAGGTGACAACAGTGCCGACTTCCTTGACCAGTTCTCGATCAACTCGATTGCCCGTGAGCCATGGATCTTTGACTCGGAGACGCTACCGCGCTCGTGGTAGTAAATTGCCTGAGAAGGTGCGGTTGGTCCACTGCGCTCATGTGCTAAAAGGCGCGGGAGGTTAAGTGTCGAAGATCGAGTATTCAAACTGTGTAGCTGTAAATCAAACTGTTAAAGTTACACAGTTTGATTTGTAGTTTAAATTGCAGGAGTGCGGATTGTCTGCCAACTAACTGTCGTATGATCACGGCGTTTGAGCCATCTTAGCGTGCTTTGTTGGACTCCT
>NZ_JBQCYC010000033.1:0-20746 GCF_052087705.1 Flaviflexus sp.
CTATCCCGAAGCTCAGGTCGGGCACGTATTTCCCTGCTTGGCTGATCGAGCGCAGAAAACGAGCCGAGACCGCACTGATCACCGTTGTTGCTGACTGCTACCTCACCGGAGTGTCCACTCGGCGGATGGACAAGCTCGTGAAAACCCTCGGCATCCATTCCCTATCGAAGTCGCAGGTCTCACGCATGGCTGCTGACCTGGATGAACACGTGGACCAGTTCCGCCACCGGCCCCTCGATGAGGCCGGCCCGTTCACCTTCGTCGCTGCTGACGCACTGACCATGAAGGTGCGCGAGGGTGGGCGTGTGATTAACGCGGTCGTCCTCATCGCCACCGGTGTCAACGCTGACGGGCGCCGAGAAGTCCTCGGCCTGCGGGTCGCAACCAGTGAGACCGGCACGGCCTGGAACACTTTCTTTGCTGACCTCGTCGCACGCGGCCTGAGCGGGGTCCGGCTGGTAACCTCCGATGCTCACCCGGGCCTGGTCGAGGCGATCGCAGCGAACCTACCGGGTGCGTCCTGGCAGCGGTGCCGGACCCATTATGCGGCGAACCTGATGAGCGTGTGCCCCAAGAGCTACTGGCCGGCAGTCAAAGCGATGCTGCACTCGGTCTACGACCAGCCCGACGCAGCCAGTGTTCATGCCCAGTTCGACCGGCTCTTAGACTACGTCGGCGACAAGCTGCCTGATGCTCACGATCATCTGGACGCCGCACGTGCCGATATCCTTGCCTTCACTGGCTTTCCGACCGGGGTCTGGGCTCAGATCTGGTCCAACAACCCCAACGAGCACCTCAACCGCGAGATCCGTCGCCGCACCGATTCGGTGGGGATCTTCCCCAACCGAGAGGCGATCATCCGCCTCGTCGGCGCCGTCCTGGCCGAACAGACCGATGAATGGGCCGAAGGCCGACGCTACCTCGGACTCGACATCCTCGCCACGAGCCGCTTCCACACCGTTGCCGACAATGCAGGAAACGTAAGCGACGACCCACTCGAACTGACCGCCTAACCCCCAAACCGACAACGAAGGAACACCGGCTACACCACCCAAAGGGACTTGACCCGGTCCGGAGATTCCCGGCACAACCGGAAAGACTCCGTCAGTCCATCATGTGTTCGATTGCCCAGTCCCGTAGCACATCAAGAGACGCACCTAGCTCCTTACCGGCTTCGGTGAGCGAGTAAAGGATTTCTCCCTCTGACTCGTCCCGTTCAACGACTCCGATCTCTGACAGTTCTTTCAGGCGCGCCGAAAGCATTCGTTTCGAGATGCTGATGGTTGTCGCAATTTCTGTGAAGTGTGCAGGTCTCTGGCGGAGGACGTCAACGATCGGTCCCATCCATTTTTTGCCGAGGACGTTGTAGATCTTCTCCATTGCCTCGCACTTCTCCAGTGGAGCATCCGGAGACCGCGGATCAGTCTGTCCTCCCATGAGGTCAGGATAAGTACTGAAAACTCGGACATATAGGACTATGGGCACAGGCTGTTCCCTGAATAGTTGAGAATTCGCCAAACCGACCAAAGCATTTTGGTCTTAGTTTTGGCGAGTTCGACAAGATTCGGTCAATAGCCGTTGTCTCCCGAACGGTTACCGGCGAGTAGTGCCTGCACCTGGGCTTTTCGTTCATCCTCACCGGATGTACTAAGTACCAACCGCCTCAATCGGGTCCCTCAACGACCACCTATTCTTCGATCTCGACGATCTCAAGCACTTCGGCATTGAGGTCGTCGACGGTGACCTCGTAGAGGGCCTCTTCATCTTCGATCGTGATGATGTAGACGGGCACCTCGTCAAGGAGCGTGATGGTGGCAGAGTCGACGCGACCCGGTACGGATATCCCCGCAGCATCGATCGCGTCCGCCAGGGTCACAACCTGGCCTTCAAGATAGTCCTCAATCTCAGGGTCCTGTTCACCGATGAGATTGGTGAAGATACCGGTGCCTGCAAGGGTCACTTCGTAGAGCTCGTCATCAACAATGACGGAGACGACGTACGAGTTAATGAGAGTGTGAATGGCAATCGCGGTGCCGTCCAGAGCGTTCTCGGCACGCTCGATTGCATCAAAAATCTCCCGGTTTGTTGGGCCGGTTTCGATGATAACGGGGCCCTCTGTTGACTCTGTTGAGGGAGTGGTCGTGGGGGCCTTTGGAACGTACGGTTCATCGGTTGGCACACACGCTGCTAGTAGCAGCACAGCCATCCCGACCCAAAGTCTTCCCATACCATTCATCTAATCAGATCTGACCAAACTTTGGCAGAACTTTGGGAGAGCTTCCCATATCTTTTTGGGAGCTCTCCCATTGTTCTTTCTGGCTTGTTGCCAGCATCGGTTCTTAGCCCCGCTCGACGTATCCGTTGAAGTGACGCCTGGCTGGCTTATCGCCTCGGCCTTCGCGCCATCCTTCGTAGCTAACGCGGTTGCCTTCACGGGAGGTCGCAAACTGGACCTTGCCCGGCAGAGCAATCGGGGCCTCAAATTCGACAAACCAGTCACGGGGACCGTTGCTGCCAACTCCGGTTGCTGAATAGGCACGGGAGGCGGAGTACATGCCGTGGATGATCGGCTTTTTGAAGCCGAAGGGCCTAGACGTGAGCGAGCTCAGGTGGATTGGGTTTGCGTCACCGGAAACCTTTGCGTAGCGCTGTCCGGCGTCGGCTCCCAGCTTCCACTGGGCGGTTGGAATCCCGGGAGTGAACTCTTCCCTCTCGGGCCGTTCAGGGCGCGGCCCGCCCAGCTCGGAACCACGAACCAGGTAGCCTGCAGTGTCAACAAGGACCTCCTCGCCGTCAACAAGGACGGTTACCACGGAGTCGAGGAGCGTCCCTGCGTAGTGGGGGCGAGTATTGCCAATGCTGGCAATCATTTCCATTTCCTCACCAGCTTCGATACCTCTGGTCTGGGTGACCCGGTTCGTCATGTGGAGCATTCCCAGCAGGGGAAGCGGGAAGTCTTTCCGCACCAGTAGCGACATCGTGAGCGGGAAGCCGAGTGCGTGAATGTAGCCCGGATGCAGGTGGGTTGCCACCGAATCACCAACAAGGTGAGCGAAGTCAGCGTAGACGGCCCTGTCAGCGGTGACCTTTGCCCTGGCCTGAGTGTCGGGCAGGGTTCCTTCACTCTCCTTGCCCGCCTTCATGCGGACCGCCTGGAGGGCGGCCGCCGAGAACGTTTGGCCGAAAGTGGGAAGCTTGTCGTGCTCAATTACCATCATCGCCCCACAAGGTTTTGTCCACAGACCCGGAGGGTCTGTCCGACGTATCCGCCCGCAGGGAGGCTACCCAGGAACGAGACCGTTTCGGCGACGTCGAGGGGGAGGCCACCCTGCTTGAGGGAGTTGCTACGGCGGAACACTTCGCGCTGAATGGCGGGGATCTTCCCCGTCATTTCAGTCTCAATAAAGCCCGGGGCAACGGCGTTAGCGGTGCCGCCGCGCTCGGCGAGGATCGGGCCGAGGGCCGCTACCATGCCCATGACGGCGGATTTCGAGTAGGCGTAGTTTGCCTGGCCAACATTGCCGGCAACTCCGGAGGTGGATGCCAGGGATACGAGACGGAACTGGTCGCCAATCCGGTCGGAGGCAAGCAGTGCATTGTTAATGCGGAGCTGGGCGGCAATGTTGACGTCAATGACGGAGTTCCAGCGGTCCTCGCTCATGTTGACGTAGTACTTATCGCGCGTAATTCCGGCATTGTGCACGAAGACGTTGACCTTGAGGTCACGCTTTGCCAGTTCCTCAACGATTCGTTCACCGGCGTTGTCGGCCGTGATGTCCATCTGCAACGGAATCGCGCCGATCTCGTTCGCGAGGTCGGTGAGGGCGCTCCCCGCGGCGGGTACATCGAGGATGATGACCTTCGCACCGTCCCGGTGGAGGGTGCGTGCAATCGCTGCTCCGATGCCGCGGGCGGCACCGGTGACGAGGGCGACTCGGCCGGACAGGTGCTGTTCCCACAGGGTGGGGATGCCTCCGCCTTCGGCGGAGACCCGCAGGGTCTGGCCGGTAATGAAGGCGGACTTGGCGGTGAGGAGGAAGCGAAGTGCTCCGATCACGGAGGAAGAGGTGAGTTCCACATCGTCGTCGACAAGGATGCCGTTGGCGGTGGTGCCGTAGCGAGCTTCCTTTGCAAGGGTGCGGATAAAGCCCTCGAGGCCGGCCCGGGCCGCGTTAACGGCCGGGTCATCCTCAAGCGGTGTGCGGGAGACCGTGATGACTCTCCCGCCCTTCTTCATCTTCTTGAATGCGGCAGGCAGTTCGGCGATGATCGGGCCGGTCTGGCCCGGCTCAACAATGTCGTCAAGGACGACAATGATTGAACCGATCTTGTCGAGTTCATCGCCGTGCCTGCGGACGTCCCCGTCCCAGGCTAGAAGCTGATTGGCGATATCCTCCGTGCCCTGCGAGTTACCGAGGACGAGCACGGGACCAAGGATCGGCTGCGGCCGATCCTTAAACCTTGGCAGGTCCGCCGGCTCAGGCAGGCCGGTTTTCTTGGCAATGAACTTGCCGGGACCGGACCGGACGAAGGACAGGTAGTCGAGCTTCATTGGTAGCCTTTCGGGGGTTTAGGTCAGCGTGCGGATTCGAGCAGGGCTACGGTGCCCTGTCCGCCAGCTGCGCAAATGGAAATGAGGGCAAGCTTTCCGGGGCCCGCCTCGTAGAGCATCTTCGCCGTGGAGGCGACGATGCGGCCGCCCGTGGCGGCGAAGGGGTGGCCCGCCGCAAGCGAGGAGCCGTAGACGTTGAGCTTGGCGGGATCGACCGTGCCAAAAGCACCGGGCAGGCCGAGTTCGTTCTTGCCAAACTCCTCGTCTTCCCACGCCTTGAGGATCATGGCGACGGTGGCCGCGAACGCCTCGTGGATTTCGACAAAGTCCATGTCGTCGAGGGCGAGGCCGTGACGCTCAAGCATTTCGGGGGCCGCGTACGCGGGTGCGGACAGCAGATCGGCGCCGTTCACGAAGTCAACTGACCGAGTGTGGATGTCGCGAATGTAGGCGAGCGGCTGGTGGCCGTGCTCGTTGGCCCACTCTTCGGAGGCGATAAGAACGGTGGAGGCACCATCGGACAGCGGAGTCGAGTTGCCCGCGGTCATGGTTCCCTCGGAGCCACCGAAGACGGGCTTGAGGGAGGCAAGCTTCTCCCTGGTCGAAACGCGGAGATTCTCGTCGCGGTCCAGGCCCTGGTAGCCGGTCATGAGGTCATCAAAGAAGCCCTTCTCGTAGGCCTCCATGAGGCTCTTGTGCGAGTTGTAGGCGATCTCGTCCTGCTCTTCGCGGGTGATACCCCAGCGCTCGGTGGAGAGCGCCTGGTGCTGGCCCATGTTCAGGCCGGTGCGGACCTCGGCAGCCGAGGGTGCGGACGGCTTGAGGTGGCCGGGGCGGATGTCCTTGAGAACCTTGAGCCGGTCCTTCGTGGTCTTCGCGGTATTGAGGCGGTGCAGGAGAGCCCGAAGGTCATTGCTGACCTCAATCGGAGCATCCGACGTGGAGTCAACGCCGCCGCCAACGCCAACCTCGATTTGTCCGAGGGCAATCTTGTTCGCGACCAGGCTGATGCCGTCGAGCCCCGTGGCGCAGGCCCGTTGAATATCGATGGCGGGTGTGCGGGAGTCGAGAGCCGATCCGAGGACTGTCTCGCGGGTCAGGTTGAAATCCTTGGCGTGCTTGAGCACAGCCCCTGCCGCGACGTCCCCCAGCAGTTCTCCCTGGAGAGAGAATCGCGCGACGAGTCCGTCGAGTGCTGCGGTCAGCATGTCCTGATTGCTGACATTCTTGTATGCCTTGCCAGCCCGGGCAAACGGAATCCTGTTTCCGCCGAGAACCGCAACATTGCGAGGATATTTCACGAGGTCTCCTTCGTTTTCCTTATATTTCAAAGGTATGCAATACCGAGAGTATCTGATACCGTCGGTTTTGTGAACCCTACTACATCGACCGACAGGCGATCAACGCGCTGGGACAGCCACCGTGAACAGCGGCGTGCCGAGCTTATCGACGTTGCTCGCAAGCTGATCCATACCGATGG
The DNA here is from genome assembly GCF_052087705.1 of Flaviflexus sp. Taxonomy (NCBI): domain Bacteria; kingdom Bacillati; phylum Actinomycetota; class Actinomycetes; order Actinomycetales; family Actinomycetaceae; genus Flaviflexus; species Flaviflexus sp. The sequence continues at coordinate 6,033 of NZ_JBQCYC010000033.1, forward strand.
TCCCGATGTGACCATGGCGGCGATCGCTGCCGCGAGCGGAACCTCGAAGTCGATTGTCTACCGGTACTTCCAGGATAAAGACGAGCTTAAGCGAGCGCTAGGTGATTCGATTTTGTCCCGGATGACACATCGCCTTGAAGAGGGCGTCCGGGCGGGATCCACCCCGGAAGAATCAATCAGGGCAATGGTTCGGATGTACGTGGATTCGGCGGCTAGTTCCACCAATGTTTACCGGTTCATCACTCAGCCCTCCGAGGGCCTCAACCAGTTCCTTGCCGACTGCTCCACTCTGATCGCGGAAGCGATGGATGACGAGCTACCGGAAGACCGCCGCGACTTGTGGGCGGTCGGAGCCACCGGATTCGTCAACGCCACGTTCAAGTGGTGGATGGAGTCGGACCGCTCGATGGACAAGGACAGCCTCATCACATTTATTGTTCAAGCACTGCTCACGGGAGTTCTCAATGACGACGACACTACCTCCAGTACCCACAGGAGCTAACGACGCAGGGGCCGTGGCCAATGCCACCGGCCCTATCTCGGCTAACGAGTCGAGCGAAAGCCCCACCGAATCCCATCTTCATGTCGACGACGATCACCGGATCGACATTGACGGCCTCACCAAGGTTCTTGACGGTAGGTGGCGCGACATGAGGGTCCACGGCCGGTCGATTGCCGCTGATCCTGATTTCGCGCGGCCCATGAACATCTCCAAGGAAGATCACCGCGAACTAACGCTCCGACGACTGAAGAAGCTGGCGGAACGGAACTGGTCCGAGCAGATGCTCCCCAAGTCACTCGGTGGCACGAATGATCCCGGCGGTAACCTTGCCGCTTTTGAGGAACTGGTTGCCGGTGACCCATCCGTGCAGATTAAGGCCGGTGTCCAGTTCGGGCTGTTCGCCTCCGCGATCCTCCACCTCGGCACCGAAGAGCACCACAAGAAGTGGCTGGCTCCGACCATGAGCCTCGATCTTCCCGGCGTGTACGCCATGACGGAGATCGGCCACGGATCCGATGTATCTGCCGTGGGAACCACGGCTACCTACGATCCGGAAACCGAAGAATTCGTCATCGACACACCCTTCCGGGCCGCCACAAAGGAGTTCCTCGGTAACGCAGCACTGCACGGGCACGCCGCGGTTGTGTTTGCCCAGCTCATCACGAACGGCGTCAACCATGGCGTTCACTGCTTCTTCGTTCCGATCCGCGAGGACGGTAAGGTCCTCCCCGGTGTTTCGGTCGAGGATGATGGCGAGAAGGGTGGTCTGAACGGAATCGACAACGGCCGGCTTGCCTTTGATCACGTGCGGGTCCCCCGCACGAACCTGCTCAACCGTTACGGTGATGTGGCAGCGGACGGCACGTACAGTTCCGACATTGCCTCCCCCGGTCGCCGCTTCTTCACAATGCTGACCACCCTCGTCCAGGGCCGCGTATCCCTCTCGGGAGCGGCGATCAGCGCTGCCGAACTCGCCCTCGGCATCGCCGTCACCTACGCAACTCAGCGCCGCCAGTTCGCCGACTTCACGGGAATCAACGAAGTGGTTCTTCTCGACTACCAGCTGCACCAGAAGCGACTCTTCCCGCTCCTCGCTCGCACATACGCCTCGGCCTTTGCTCAGGAGGATCTGCTCCAGGCGTTCCACGAGGTGTTCTCCGGTGAGGGAGATACGGAGGACAACCGCATCGACCTGGAGACCATGGCAGCGGCCCTGAAGCCCACCTCCTCCTGGCTGGCTCTCGACACCATCCAGGCATGCCGGGAGGCCTGCGGGGGTGCAGGGTACATGGCGGAGAACAGACTCGTTGGCCTCCACGACGACCTCGACGTTTACGCCACCTTCGAGGGAGACAACCACGTCCTCCTCCAGCTTGTTGGCAAGCGCCTCCTCGGTGAGTACGCCAACTCCATGAAGGACATGGACACCGGTGACGTCACCAAGTTCATTGCTTCCCGTGCCGAAACAATCTCAACCCGCCACACCCCGTGGCGCCGGCTCCTCCAATCCGCCGCCGACCTCGGATCGGTTCGTCGCACGGCAGCATCCCTGCGGGACTCCGAGCTCCAGGTGGAACTGATCTCAGCCCGAGCAGAGGGCCTCATCGAGGAGCTGAGCCTTGACCTGCGTCAGGCCTCCAGCATGTCCAAGCAGGATGCGGCGGCTCTCGTCAACTCCCACCAGGCTGAACTCATTGACGCCGCGAAGGCTCACGTTGACCTCATCCTTCTCACGGCCTTCAACAACGGCCTAGAGAAAATTGAGGACAAAGAAACGAAGGCAGTGCTCGTACGCCTGCGCGACCTGTTCGCGCTGACAACAATCAAGCGGGAACTGGCCTGGTATCTCATGCATGGGCACCTCTCGCACGGCAGGGCACGCACCCTTGATGACTACATCAACCGCCTTCTTACAAAGATTAGGCCCCACGCCCTCGACCTGGTTGCCGCTTTCGGTTATACGCAAGAGCATTGGCGTGCCCCGATTTCCTCCGGTCTGGAACGGCAACGCCAGGAAGAAGCCGCAGACTATTACCGCAGACACCGAGCATCAAACGATGCACCAATCGATGAGAAGGTCCTCTACAAGAGGGAGCAGGACGCAAAGAAGAAGGCCGAACGGAATAAGGCTAGCTAGTTCCACCTCAACCGCCTCGTGCCTGAGACCCGAGTAATCGGAGCCCAGGTACGAGGCGGCCAAACATTCACCCGCAACGCCATCAATCCTGAGGGATAGGCCGGTTGTAGGCCACCAGTGTCACTACGTCAACCCTCCCGCCGTATAACACCGGCGGTGATGCCTCGGACGGAATCAGGTCAAGTGGCAACTGTTCACCAGGCTTCAGAATCGAGATGTTACCTGAATGATGAAGCGCAATATTGAGAAAGCCCTCATCACCCTCTATGCCGGACTCACGGTAAGCGACGGTTGCAATAAGCCCTCCCGGAATCCTCCCGTTCCTTCAGCACTTTGAACCCACTTGTCAGCACATTTACGCTTACATGAGCCAGATACATCACGATCCGATTATGAACGCGTCACAGCCGATAGATCCGGTTCTTCAAACCCAGCACTCAAGGCGCTGCGCTCTCTGTTAAGAACTGGAAGAGCGCCCTATGCACATTCCCAGCTATCATCGCCAAACAGTGAATACACGGCTACCTGCGGATGGATGAAAGCCACAGAAACCTACCCGCTGTTCACCACGAAGATCCTCTACCGCACAATTTAACACCTGTGTTTCAGGCAGTATGAACACTCTGACTCCTGAGTAGGTAGACAGCTTCCGGAACCCAACCGGAGATGCGCGTAAATCCGTAGGACGTAGAGAGCGGGCGCCACGAAGCAGTGAGATAGGTTCTACAATCCACACTCACCGCATCAAATTGCTCCCCGACTCGCTTCCAATCTGGGACTACGTCGATCTGCTTCGACGTACTGACATCTGGCCTACCACGTCCCTGTGCTGTCGCCGTTGCAGGATAGCTCTCCACCAGCCTGATGAAGTCTTCGCCTGACTTAATCCGGCAAACCCTCCGTTCATCCGGCACCGATTCCAGGTTCACGTACCGCCCCAAACGTTGAGCGAACTCCAACGCGCTGTCTTCGCAAAGAATTGTGTCATGCGGTAGCCCACCAATTAGCGGTAACGACTTTTTAAAGAGGTAAGCAGCGCGGAACAAGTTTGGCAGGCGAGTTCCATACCTATTCAAGTAAGTAGGCACCGACCACCACTCATTTAGGCTGGAATTCTCACCTAGCCGCAAATCGTTCTCAGCCCACGAGAGCTCAGCCGCTAAAATGTACCGGCCAAGAGTGCCCTCATCAATCACCGTGAGAAGGTCCCTTTCAAACATGTCGACCGAATACAAAACCACTTCTTGAGGGAGTCCCGCCGTGAGCGGTTCGCTCGAACCACCAATCATTCGCAGTAGCTCAGAAAACAGTCGCAGTGTCTCAACCTCACCAGGAAGCTCTCCCGCTATCTCCACCATTGAGCGATAGGCGATCTCTGCTTCCTCGAGTAACCAAGGCCAGCGATCGTTCCTCGCCACTGGCGAAAGATCAAACTTTTCTCTCCCAGTCACGTGCAACGCAGAAATCCAGGCACACAGGTTGGGACTCAACTCAGTATCCATCTAAATCCCGCTTATTCATAGACTACAGCAACTATTGTGAAACAACCCTTTGACTGCCGCCCGATTTCAACATCGCTAGACAAAACAATATTGGACCTTACATGACAGAACTGCGCTAAAGCACTGAATTTAGCATGTTTGTTCTCCAGCAATTTACAAATGGGCATCTTGCCTAAATAAACAGAAATTCAGAGACATTTAACAATCTCCCATATTGCTAACGCGATGTTTCCACGGCGAAGAGAGTAATGACAATGTGTCGGGCCTTCTTGGTGCACCTTGCGGGAATGGTTGATGGCAATCTCCAGGAATTATTTACCAAGAGGCGTGAACAGAGTGCAGTATGACATCAGCAACTTAGCTACTGGCGAGCTATTAAATATCGCACGACGAAGAGTACGCATCTTGTATGGGGCTTGGGCATGGCATACTTTCCCACCCAGTGGCAGAAAGAAGTGATAGGAAGAAGTGCTACTGCTCCAAGTACCGCGACCTGCTCATTTGGGAGTCCCTCCTAACTTCCCCCAATCTGGATAGATTCGGTTTTAGGATCTAGGTAGTCAACGCTAGGACACCGATGAGCAACTTCATTTTTGTTTCACCTGATTTCCCACAGATCAACATCAACCTGTGCGAACATCTTGCCGCCTCGGGTGTCCGTGTCCTCGGCATCGGGGATGCTGAGTATGACGGGTTGGATCACCGCCTCAAGTCGTCTCTAGCTGAGTATTACCGGGTGACCAGCCTCGAAGACTACGGTGAGGTATATCGAGCGGTCGCCTACTTTGCCCATACGTACGGTAAACCGTCCCGCCTTGAATCCAACAACTCGTATTGGCTCAGTCAGGATGCTCAGCTGCGGCGCGATTTTAATATCCCAGGGATCATCTGGGGCAGCTCCGATGCTGATTCGCTCGACATTGTTCGCGAGGCAGGTATCCCTACCGGTGAAGCATCGGGTCCCGTCCTGTCCTGGGACGGGTTTGTCGGAGCCGAACGGGAAGTCCTTTTCGAAGGGATTACAGCATGGCCGGCGGTGTCATCAACGGAATATGCATACCGCACTCTCAGCCTTGTTCCGGAAGTCATGAGCCAGATCGGACGCGACGTTGCTACGGCACTGCGTGCCAAGCTCACTTTCCTACACGTTCAAATCGCTTTCCCACCTGATGCAGAACCTCGGATTATCCGGGTATCGCGGTCCGCTCCCCCGGCGTTCACGCTTGACATGCATAACTACGCTCAGGAACTCGACTCCTACCAGGTTTATGCGGCGGCAATCGCGTCACTCGATCCCCTTCTTAACCCAGTTGTTCCCCAACCGAACGGAAACCGGGGGATCGCGGTTTACGCATCACGGCAGGACGATGTCACCTACCACCTCCATGCGAATACACTTCACTCCCGATGGCAAACAAACATTCGGCTTGTTGAACGTAATCCCGAACAGTACCGGCGGGGAATGGGAGATACCTTCTATATCGCAGTCGTTGATACCGACGAGGCTGCGGACAACTTTATTGCCGACGTTACGAAGCGAGCTGACTAGGTCAATGTGCACTGGCTGAACTTCTCCGGGACGCCATGAACAGGGCGTGATTCGGGGAGGACCACCGGGCAGTTTAGGAGTTAGTACAGCTCATATCTAACCTGAAGGTGCTCATGACACACGTGAACGCATGACTCCCAGGAGCTCAGGCGTTGCCCATCACCATGCAGCCAGCCCATTCATTCCAAGGTTTTGATTGCCCCGCACCGTTAGAACCGGTAGCTGAGCGGCGTTGTGCCGTAGAAGGGGCAGGTAGCGAGAACGCTGCCGTTCCAGCTGTAGTCCTGCATCCCCTGCATCATCCCCAGAACCTCCACCTGTGCGCCGTGGTTGACCGGGTCGGGCACGTCCGCGAGCGCAGCTGGAAGGTTCGGTGCCCGGCTTGGGCGGATGTTGGACAGGACCGACATGCCCGGCATGGTCTCCAGGGGCCCGGTGGTTTGCTCGCCCCGCCAAAAGCCTCGCACCGTCCAGGCTTCCTGTCCGCCGAAGGAACCGGCAAGGTCCGGGGCCCACGAGGGCTTCGCATAACGACGGGTTTCGCAAGTGTTTGCGGAATTGGTTTGTGCTGACTTATCGTCGTGGCCGGTGATCGCCAGGCGTTGGCTGTCGAAGCCGACAAGGCGTGCCCACGAGCCGTTTTCGCGAGCAAGCAGGCCGTGGCTGTCGAAGATGAAGCGGCGTTGCTCCGTCGGGGTGCCGCTGGCGGCTTCTGCCATGGCGGCAATAGCCCATCCCCACACGAGCTGCCGGTTCGCGTTGTGAAGCTTCTCTTCGATGTTCGCTCGGCGCGGCGCAATATCGTAGGGCCCAAAGACAGCGTCGAGCGGCCTGGGTTTGCCGGGCACGTACTCGTTCCAGAGCCGACCAACAAGGTCGAGGGCCGCACTGATGCCGCGATCTTCTGGTTTGAGGAGATGGACGTGACTGTGTAGCGCATGCAGCGAGGCGGCGGACCGGACCCGATTCAGTGTGGGCTCCGGCTGAGTGAGAGCATTCCACGCGGCAGAACTCAAGGAGTCCATATCTGCAATAGCTAGAACATCGGGTTCCCAGCGGGGCAGCATCTCTCTGAAATGCTCACGAGTCCCCTCATTGCTTAAGACCGGAGCAATGTCATCGGCAATACCGTCGGTGAGCCAGGGCCGCTCCAGATCTGCAATGGCGACATGACCGGCCTCTTCGAGTTCGATACGGCCCTCTGAGGTTTCCCAGCGACCTGGCTGGCCCCACGCAACGAGGGCCGGGCGAGCGGTAACATCGAAGGCTCCCTGCACCCATTCCGGTGCGCTGTCGACGTGGATCCAGGGATCAACATCTGAGGAACCGGCGACGATCATCCATTCGGCACAGTCATCACCGGGAGCTTGGAAAGTTAAGACTCCCCCTGGTAGCCCAACCCCATCGTCGAGAGCCCTGCCGCCGAATGCTACATCGACAATGTTGAGGATCCCTGTGCGGGCAACAACAGCGCGGAATTCGTCGACGAGACTTGCCCGGGTGGCATGTCTCGTTCCTCTGTCCGCAATTGTCATGTATCTACTGTTAACTGGCAAAGTTAACCGGAGGTGACCAACTGACAAGGATCTGTCGTGAAATAGGTGACAGGTTAAGTAAATAACACTGATCTGGCACCGAAAAACTCTCATTGGGCATGCATCTGAAAGCTTTCAGTCAGTTCACAGCCGACTGGGATGTCATTTTGTCGCAATTCACGACGGTATCGCCGCCCCCACATTAAGCCCCTTGTGCCATGATTTCGCTATCGCCGCAGACAGCGGTAACCGGGTCGGTCAGCACTCCATCTGACTGTCAAGCAAGAGGGTCGCGAGCTGCACAGCCAAGAAGCTTGATCCCTAACTGGCCGGCCAGCTCCAGCCAAAGTGGACCACGATCCCGACGGGAGAAACAGGATGACAGGTAACGAAAACCTTCGAATCCTCATAGCCGGTTCCTCCGGGTCCGGCAAGACTTCCCTGTGCCGGGAACTATCTCTGGCACTCAATCTGCCCTTCACGGAAATCGACTACCTCTACCACGGGCAGGGCTGGATACCGTTGCCGGACTTTGAAGAGCGCGTTGATGAGCTGACCCGTGGGCAACGGTGGGTGATGGAGTGGAGTACCGGTCCGCGCGCTCGCTCCTTCTGGAGAGGGCCACTCACGTTGTGTTCCTCAACTATCCCGCTCGTATCCAGGTGTATCGGGTCATCAAACGAACTATTCACCGTTCGGTGCGGCGCACTGTCCTGTGGAACGGCAATATTGAACCTCCGTTGCGCACCGTCTTCACCAACCGACAACACATTCTCCGGTGGGCATGGTCAGCCTGCAACAAGTTCCGAGGGTTCACCGACTCCCATCCACACATGTTCAAGCACGTCGAAGTTCTCGTCTTCACACATCCTTCTCAGGCTCGGCGCTGGCTCGAACTACAATCACTACATGAGTGAAAGCGTTCGAGTCGACGTATGGCTGTGGGCCGTACGGCAGTTAAAGACGCGCACACTCGCCACAAATACGGCAAAGGCGGGACATGTGCGGGTCAACGGAGATCCCGCAAAGCCAGCCCAAAAAGTAAAAGTTGGGGATGAAATCCGACTGCGGATCGAAGGACAGGACAGAATTCTTGAAGTCACGAAACTCATCGTGAAAAGGACGAGCGCCCCGATTGCACAGGGGTGCTACATCGACCACACGCCGCCGCGGGAAAAGGTGTTCATGCCTCCGCTGTTCAAGCGAGAACGTGGGGCGGGGCGCCCCACGAAGAAGGAACGTAGGGAAATGGACAGGCTGCGAGGCTTGGATGCCAACTGGGGACGCTTCGAAGACTGAGACTCAATCGCTGTCCTTCAGTCCGGCCCCTCGCACCGGGGCGCCCTGGAGTGTCTGTCCCTTGTTGATGTACCGACTTTCATATCGGGTTACCTACCTCCACCTGTCGTTTAGCCATTTCACAGGCAGCTTCGCCGTGGTTTCTGCGACACCGCGGACCCGTGCATCTGCGATACCAGCGCGCGCGGTTACACACATTCGGTCGGCGACACTCTGACCTGCTCAGGAGCCCTCAAGACTTTGTCACAACCTTTGTCCAGATCCACAGGCGGCTCACTTCTCACCTGTTGAAAGACATACGTGTAACTCAAAATTCCCAATCCTATCCACAAAGTTATCCACCGGTCATCCACAGAAATTCACAGAAAAACCGGGATTATCCACCGAAAAACGGTAGTTATCCACAGACAAAGGTCAAAAGTCGAGACTATGTCCACAGGCCCGTGCGGTAGTCTCTAAACATGCGTGAGTTGCAGGAAAAGATCATTGCGGAGCTCGGAGTTAAGCCCGTTATCGACCCCGCGGAGGAGATCGAAAAGCGAGTCCAGTTCCTTGCCGACTACCTGGGGGCGACGGGGGCCCGCGGATTCGTTCTTGGGATCTCCGGTGGTGTTGATTCCACGCTCGGTGGGCGCCTCGCCCAGCTCGCAGTTGAACGAGTAAGAAAGAGTGGCGGAGGAGTCCAGTTCTTTGCCGTCCGGCTTCCCCACCACATACAGGCCGATGAGGATGACGCGCAGGGCGCACTCGATTTTATTAACCCGGACCGCAGGGTCACGATCAACATTGGGCCGGCCGTGGACGCCTTCGAAAAGGAATACGACCTTGCGGCCGATCAGCGCATGTCGGATTTCAACAAGGGCAATACGAAGGCCCGAATGAGGATGATTGCCCAGTACGCGGTGGGCGGCGACGAAAACCTTCTCGTGATCGGCACCGATCACGCTGCCGAAGCAGTGACAGGTTTCTACACCAAGTACGGTGACGGTGGAGCCGACATCACTCCCCTCGCAGGCCTCAACAAACGCCAAGTCCGGGCCGTCACCCAAGCCCTTGGTGGACCCGAATACCTGTGGAACAAGGTGCCGACCGCCGACCTGCTCGATGATAATCCGATGCGAACAGACGAGGACGAGCTCGGCCTTCACTACGCCGACATCGACGACTATCTCGAGGGCAAGGACGTTCCCGAAGCAATTGCGGAAGCAATTGAACGGTACTTTGTTCGTTCCCGGCACAAGAGGCGCATGCCCGCAACTCCCTCCGACACGTGGTGGCGTTGAAACTTCGCCCGTTCTAGGAGGACGCTCGCTGACCGAACTCTGTTACCGACCTTCGTCTGCTTACCCCGGCCACACCTCATATAAGCTAAGTCACACACCATCGTATTCAATGGAGAAGGCAGGGGCTATGGCAAACGTTGCGCTCGTCGGAACTTTCGACACCAAAGGTCGGGAGTTTGAGTTTTGTCGAGAGATCTTTGAGGAGCAAAATATTTCCACCACCATGATCCACGCGGGGACGTTCCCCTCGGAGATCCCAACCGATATTTCCAATGACGTCGTCGCCAGTGCGGGCGGTGCCGAACTCACCGCACTTGTTGATTCCAAGGATCGCGGAGCCTCTATGGCTGCCATGACATCCGGGGTGCGAACGATTATCTCGGACCTGTACGCCAAGGGCACGATCGATGCCGTGTTCTCGCTCGGCGGCTCGGGGGGAACGGCCCTGGCCACGGCGGGCATGAGGGAGCTTCCCGTCGGAGTGCCAAAAGTCATGGTGTCGACGATGGCGGGAGGAAATGTTGCTGAGTATGTCGGCACCTCCGACCTCGCCATGTTCCCTTCAATCGTGGACGTCCAGGGACTGAACTCAATCCTTCAGGATGTTCTGACCAATGCGGTTCATGCGACAATCGGCATGCTCAAGAGCACCCGCGAAGAGCACGAGAACGCGAAACCGCATATCGCAGCAACGATGTTCGGTGTCACCACTCCCTGCATTTCCCACGCCCAAGAGTATCTTGAGGAGCGCGGCTATGACGTTGTCGTTTTCCACGCGACGGGTGCGGGCGGCCGCTCTATGGAGAAACTCATCGAAGACGGTTACTTCGTTGGGGTTCTCGACCTGACAACGACGGAATGGTGCGATGAGCTCTTTGGCGGGATTCTCGCCGCGGGACCGAACAGGAGCGAGGCCGCATCAAGAGCCGGTTTACCGCAGGTCGTGTCCGTTGGCGCAATGGACATGGTGAATTTCGGTAGTCCCGAGTCAGTCCCTGAACGCTATAGTAGCCGAACCTTCTATCCACACAATCCGCAGGTCACGCTGATGCGGACAACGCCGGAAGAGAACGCTCAACTCGGCACAACTCTCGGTGAGAAGCTGAACCTCGCCGAGGCACCCGCCGACGTCCTACTTCCGCTACGGGGCTTCTCGGCAATCGCAACGGAAGGCGGCCCCTTCTACGATCCGGAGGCGGACCGGGTTCTCTTCGACTCCTTGACCGCTACAGTCACAAACCCGCACGTCACAATCGAGACCATGGATACCGATATTAACGATCCAGCATTCGCCGAAGCGGCGGCGGAGAGACTCATTGCACTCATCAACAACTCGAAAGGAATTCAGAAATGAACACTCAAAGCCGTGAGGAGATTGTCGCGGGCTTCACCTCCAAAGTTGAGAAGAACGAAGTTCTTCTCGGTGTTGGCGCCGGCACCGGCATCACAGCCAAGTCGTCCGAGGCTGGCGGTGCTGACCTGCTCATCATCTACAACTCCGGCCGTTTCCGCATGGCGGGGCGCGGGTCCCTGTCCGGCCTCATGCCCTATGGCGATGCCAACGCGATCGTCGTGGAAATGGGATCCGAGGTTCTTCCCGTCGTCACGAACACCCCCGTTCTCGCGGGCGTCTGCGGCACAGATCCGTTCCGCATCATGCCGAGCTTCCTCCGGGACCTGAAGGCCCAAGGCTTCTCCGGTGTTCAGAACTTCCCGACCGTTGGCCTGATCGATGGCGTGTTCCGTCAAAACCTCGAAGAGACGGGCATGGGCTACGGCCTCGAAGTGGAGATGATCCGGGAGGCCCATAACCTTGGAATGCTTACCTGCCCCTACGTCTTCAATGCTGACGACGCAAGGGCAATGGCGGAAGCCGGTGCTGACGTCCTCGTTGCGCACATGGGTCTCACAACCAAGGGCACGATCGGCGCACAGACGGCCCTCACCCTCGATGATTGCGTCGATCGCATCAGGGACATCATTGCGGCCGGCAAGGAAGCAAATCCTGACATCCTCGTTATCTGCCATGGCGGCCCGATTGCCGAGCCGGCCGATGCCGAGTATGTCATCAAGGCACTTCCGGAACTGGCCGGCTTCTTCGGCGCCTCCTCGATTGAGCGCTTCGCAGCAGAGCGGGGAATCAAGGCACAGACCGAGGAGTTCAAGGCCATCACTCGCTAACCGCACACGCGGTCACCGAGCCTCAATGCAATAGCAGGGGCGGTGGATGGGCCAAAAAGCCTTTTCCACCACCCCTGCGACGTTAGCTACTCGACCTTCTTCGGAGGTCGTGGCTCATTCTTCTTCTGAGACTTATCCTCCCGAGGAGGATCGGCCACCGAGCCTCGCTTTAGGCGTGCTGATCGTCTTCCCGGTTGTCGGGCTGGACGGACCACTCAGGGGGAACGTCGACGCCCAAGTCCTCGTCACGCTCCGCATCTTCATCAGTTTCGTGGATGATTCCAGCAGCGTGGTGGACGGGTGCGTAGACGGTGTAGAGCTGTAGCGGCTCATCGCCCGTGTTGATGACGTCATGCCAAGTTCCGGCGGGGACCTGGATGGACCAACCATCCGAGACTTCCTGCTCAAAGTTCAGGTTGTCTTCCGTCGGACCCATGACGCACTTGCCAACGCCGGCGTCGAGGCGGAGGAACTGGTCGGTGTCCGGATGTGCCTCCAGGCCGATTGATTCCCCGGGCTTGATGGACATGAGAGTGACCTGAAGGTACTTCCCTGACCAGACCGTTGTCCGATAGTTCGTGTTGTCGCGCGTAGCATTCTCAATATCGAATGCGTGGGGCGCGGGGCCAATATCCTTGATCGTCATCGCTTCCGTAACCTTCCAATCGAACGTGTGATTCAAGTGTACTCCCCGGCGCTCACAAATTCCTTGCAAAACCGGGAAAAGACCGACATTCCGCCGAATTGGGATACTCGCCTTTACCCAACCTCGATCGTGGCTATATCGCGTACCACTTCGATCAGGGCAGCGGACGAATGTGGTCCCGACGTCAGTTCACTCGGTAACGACTCCGGTTTACCCGGCTACTTCTTTGCCTTCCATCAGTCGCGCGACATAGCGAGCGATGACATCGACTTCGAGGTTGACCCGATCTCCGATCTGCAGCCCTCCCAGGATCGTTGCTTCGAGCGTGGCGGGAATGAGCGAAACGGAAAAGCTGTTCTCGGTCACCGCGGTGACCGTTAGCGAAATTCCCGAGACCGTCATCGACCCCTTTTCGGCAACAAGGTAAGCAAGGTCCGCTGGCACCGAGAAGGTCAGGTCCTCCCATCGGCCACCATCGGTGCGGGTCAGTAGCTCTCCCATGCCATCAACATGCCCCTGAACAATATGACCACCGAGCCGAGCTCCCGCAGGTAGGGCTCTCTCGAGATTCACCGAGGTTCCGGTGGCAGCACGGCCAAGAGTTGTTCTAGTCAGCGTCTCCGGGACCACCTCAACCGTGAACCTACCTTCACCGGGAAGATCAACAACCGTCAGGCATACTCCGTCAACGGAGATCGAGTCACCCAGTCCAGCATCGGATGCCACAAGAGGGCCGCTGATCTCAATCTGTACTTCCCCGCCTTCCTGGGGAATGATCTCAAGAAGAGTTCCGATTTCTTCAACAAGCCCGGTGAACACGCTGGCCTCCTTTGACTGAGCCGCTCGCAAACCATTTGATGTCTGCCAGGCGGTAGGTTTTCCGCTAGATTCCGCCAGCCTAACAGTGGGCGTGAATCTCCCACGGGTCCTAGAGCCTCTCGGAGTTGTGCCTGTAGTTAGTTCTGCTTAGAGAGCGCGAGGAGGCGGTCAAGGTCGAGGAACGTCACCATTTTCGGTGTCTGACTGATAATCCCAGCCTCGGTCAACGAACGGAGTTGCCTGCTAAGAGACTCTGGGCTTGTATCCAGAAGGGAAGCAATGTCCTTCTTTGCGAGAGGAAGACGGACTATGAGGTTGCCGTCGTCTGCCCGCTGGGCAGGAAGATCGAGGAGGTAGTCGGCAAGTCGGGAACTTACGTCACCGGAGATCACGGCCTCGAGCCGGTTTTCTGCTTGTTGTAGCCTCTGGCTGACGCCCTGAAGCATGCGGAGTGCGATGCTTGGGTGCTTTGCTACGAGCTTGCCAAGGTCGCGGTGGCGGAACACGCACAATTCGGCAGGCTCAAGGGCAGTAGCCGAATGGTCGGGGCGGGCTCCCGTCAGGAATGCGGATTCACCGATAAAGTCGCCGGGGCCGAGGACTCGGATGATCTGCTCATGACCATCTGCAGTGGTGCGGGAAATCTTGACGTAGCCCGTGTGGACCACCATGAGCTGAGAGATGCTGCTTCCCGTTGTGTAAAGGCTTTCTGACCGGGACTTCTTCGTCGGCTGCGCCACGCCGGCAACGTCGAGCTGCTCTTCGTAGGAGAGCCCTTGAAACAGCGGAACCCTGCTGACACACAGGTCGCTCTCCCGGGTCTCGGCATCCGTACTCATCGCATTCCTTCCCTTTGACCCCATAGTCCGTTCGGCTACGAGGCCACAAGCTAAATAACCGTCCCACCACCCTATGCCGCTAGAAGCTAATCGCGCCCCGATACGGTGACGAGACCTGCATTCCTTCACAAGTGGAGCCAGGTAGCACTGCTCCATCTACACCACCGACACTATGGGGAGCACAAACGATCCGCCTTGATCCAGATCAAGTTGGAACTCCGATTGATGAACAAACAGGCGAAGAGTTCGGCAAACCCGTGCTCGCGTCATAACCCATCGCATGTACGCCGCGCTGTGCCCGTGTCACGGCTCGATTCCTAGGAATGAGGAAACGGCGAGATCCTCTCGGTATCTCGCCGTTTCCGGTGGTGCCCCAAGCGGGACGAAACTGTAACCTCGTTCGCCACCTTGAAATCGTTGAT
>NZ_JBQCYC010000034.1:0-16327 GCF_052087705.1 Flaviflexus sp.
GTTCCTCCTATGTGCGGCGTTCCTGGCCGTAGTCGTTATGGGCTACGGCAACTTCTTCATCTACGTCGTCGAATAGCTACCTGAGAATAGGAAACCGTTTTCGTAACGAAAGATGAATAGCTCTCCGGGATAGAAAACAGTGCGGGACGCGGTAGCTATCTCGGAGTCGGATAGTGGTCCGCGGTAGCGAAACCTGCGGCGGGATCTAGACTGGAGCGGTGCCCGCCAGTATTGCGGGATCGTTAGAGTCTGGAGATCAAGAGCCCGTGAATGTCCTTGTCGTCAGCGCGCCGCTGTTCGCTCTCATCCTCCTCGGCTACCTCGCAACGCGCTCACGGCTCATCCCCTCCGAGGCAGTCCAGGGCCTCAACACGTACGTTCTGTATTTTGCCATGACGGCAATGCTGTTCCGGGTCGGGGCACAGTCATCCATTGAGGAACTCCTCAACCCCGTCGTTATTGTCGTCTGGATCCTCGCCTGCTGGACAATCATTGGCCTCGGCCTCGTTCCCGGTCTGAAAAGCGGCCTTGGGTGGCGCACCTCTGGCTTTGCGGCGCTCGCCGGCGCAATCCCGAATGCTGGGTTCATGGGAATCCCTCTCATCGGTGCCATCTTGGGCCAGCACGGCCTGGCGCTGCTCGTCCCCATTCTCCTGACCGACATCGTCATCATTCAATCCACTGGAATCGGGCTCGCTCATATTGGGGCAGAAGGCGGGGGATGGCGGGCGAACGTCAAGACGTCACTTGCTGGTGTTCTCAAGAACCCGCTCATGTGGTCAATCGTCCTCGGTGCCGCTTGGTCGACAACCCCCTGGGCTACTCCCGAAATCATCGTCAACTTCCTCGACCTGCTGGCCGACTCGGCAACCCCCGTTGCTCTCTTCACGATCGGTGCGGTTCTCGCTCGCGAGCAACGCAATGCTCGTCCCGGCGTGACGGATACTCCAAAGGTCTACGTCGGGTGGCTCTCGCTCCTCAAGCTCCTTGGCCTGCCCGTAGCGGCATGGTTCTTTGGTTCACTGGCTATTGCGGTCGGAGCACCGCTGACATCAACCGATCTCGCTGTTCTTGTTCTTACTGCCGCTCTCCCCACGGCAGCGAACGTTCCGATCCTTACCGAGAGATTCCGCGGCGACAACAGGATCGTGTCGACCGTGCTCCTGGCAACCACTGCCCTTGGCTTCATTACCTTCAACGCAATTGCGGCAATCGTCGCCTGAGCAAGTACCCACTTTTCCTTCCGGTCCGATCTCTTCTGATCTCTTTCGATATCGCCGTTTTCCCAGTGCGTGATTGCTTCCCCTGCGCTCCACGGTTAATCCCCTACAAGAGAACGTTGTTGCCGTGCACGATAAGGCTCGGCGACACTATTCGGCATGAGCCGTCACGAGCACAACCACGAAGACAGCGATACGAATCCGGCAGAGCACTGGGATCGTCGTTACGGTGAGGCGGAACCCATCTGGACCGGCAAGGTCAACAAGGTGCTTGCTGATGTTGCGAGCGGATTGGAGCCCGGTCGCTCCCTGGACCTGGGATGCGGTGAAGGTGGAGACGTTATCTGGCTGGCAAAAAATGGCTGGACCGCACTCGGTATCGATATTTCGGAGAAGGCAATCGCCCGCGCACGTAGCGCCGCCCAAACTGAAGGTCTTGGTGAAGATCGCGCCCGCTTTGTCGCCGGTGACCTGACCGAGATGGATCTGGATGCTGAGGTTGATCTGGTCTCGGCCAGCTTCTTCCAGTCACCCGTCATGCTCAACCGCACGGCAATCCTTCGCGCTGCCGCGGCCATGGTCGCCCCCGGTGGTCACATCCTCGTTGTCTCGCATGCATCCATGCCCAACCGAAACGGTGACGGACCAAAATTCTCCTCCCCGGAAGAAGAAGTGGAAGCCCTTGGACTGAATGATCGTGACTGGGAACCGCTGATCATCGAAAGCAGGGCGCGAACTCACGCCGGGCGCGACGGGGTGGAAATGGAACTCGAAGACGCAGTCGTCCTCTACCGTAGGAAGAGCTGACGGCTCCCATCTGCGGGGAACCCCCATCGCTCCTGATCGTAGGAAATCTCTGTGGCATCAAGCCGAGGAAGGTGCCTACTGCACCCGGTCCATTTCTGTTAGCGATTGTCCCATTTTCTATGCAGTCGATTAATTCTGACTATTGTGCATGCGTTGCTGGGAGAGGACGATGGGGATATGGATACTCCAAAGCCAGCGCAGACCGACACGACAGACTGGACCTTTGTCATTGATAAGGGATGTCCGGAGTGCGGCTATGCTCCGCACGATCCCAGGGATACGGCGGAGCGCCTCCGTGCCATGCCGGAACGGTGGGAAAAGGTGCTCAACCGTAAGGACGCAACCGAGCGACCAGGCGAGGATGTTTGGTCCCCGGTCGAATATGCTCGCCACTGCCTGGATCTCCTCCGGGTACTCAATCGGCGCGTGACCTCGATGCTTAACGAGGAGAACCCGCAACTAGAGGACTTCGACGGCGAAGCCGAAGCCGTCAACGAGCGATTCTGGGAGGCTGATCCCGAACGCGTTAGCACGGACATTGCCGACGCGGTCCGGGAGGTTGCCGCCACCTACGACCGGATCGGGGAAGGGGAGTGGGGTCGCACCGGTGTGCGAAGCGACGGCAAGCTGTTCACGATTCTTGGCATGAGCCGATACCTCCTCCACGACCTCGAACACCACCTCGTCGACGTTCGCGGCTAAGTGCTCAAAGGTTTGAACCTGGGGTTGAAGCTACGTTGAACAGAGGCTGAAACGCGGCCCGAATCCGGTGCACGTTTTCCAAGTAGTTTCGGTTTCACGCATTAACCATGCATATCTCATTTATTTTTATGTGATTTCCCCGGACTTGCGCTTTTTCCGCTTGGGAGAAATCGGACAGGTCGCGCGGTAGTGGAAGGTGTGGCCTGCCTAACTCAATTTGGTCGGTTCCGCCACATCCTGCGCCGACGCGGGAATTTCTCGGAAAAATGACTGAATAAATGTTTTATTCAGAGTATGCATTGCCAATTTACGCGCGTGTAATTACGTGGCTGTCTTTCGCTCCTACTACAATATGTAGTGTTCGCTTTTGAAAGGGGCACAAGATGTCGTTGTTGTCGGAGAATGCAGTCACTACCGCCACCACTGTTGTCAAGAGGGATGGCAGGACCGTTAATTTTGATCCGACCAAGATCTATCGTGCTGTCGAAGCCGCCCTGCTGAGCCGGGGAATTGAGGACTTTGACTTCGCCTCCGCGGTCACCCGGGATGTTGTTGAGAGCCTGCCCGGCCACTCCGTGGATATTCCGACTATTCAGCAGGCAGTCGAAGATCGACTCATGAAGGCGGACTACCCGGAAGTCGCTCGCGCCTATATTGAATACCGTCACGACCGGGATGTTGAGCGGGAGAGAGCCATGGATGTTCAGTACTCCGTTGGTCGCCTGCTTCGCAAGGACAAGGCTGTCGTCAACGAGAATGCCAACAAGGACGCGACTGTCTTCAACACCCAGCGTGACCTTACCGCCGGGTCCGTTGCTAAGGCTTTTGCGCTGAAGGAACTGCTTCCTCGGCCCGTTGCCAATGCGCACATCAAGGGCGATATCCACTTCCACGACCTGGACTACAACCCGTTCCAGCCAATGACGAACTGCTGCCTCATCGACATCCCGTCAATGCTCTCGGATGGCTTCCAGATCGGCAACGCACGCGTTGAGTCGCCGCGCTCCATCAACACCGCAACCGCACAGATCGCACAGATCATCGCGAATGTGGCGTCGAGCCAGTACGGTGGGTGTTCGGTTGACCGTACCGACGAGGTGCTCGCGCCCTACGCCCGGATCAACTACTCTAAGCACCTCGCCGAGGCAGAGACGTGGGTGGCCGAGGACAAGCGTGAAGAGTACGCGATGGCGAAGACCCGCAAGGACATCTACGACGCCATGCAGTCCCTCGAGTACGAGATCAACACCCTTTACTCTTCGAACGGACAGACCCCCTTCGTGACTCTCGGCTTTGGGCTGGGAACCGATGTTTTCGAGCGGGAAATCCAGAAAGCGATCCTTACCGTCCGCATTGGCGGAATTGGCAAGGACAAGCACACGGCAATCTTCCCGAAGCTTGTCTTCGGCCTCCGCCGCGGCGTGAACCTGGACCCCTCGGATCCGAACTACGACATCAAGCAACTCGCACTCGAGTGCTCGACGAAGCGCATGTACCCGGATGTTCTCTCCTACGACAAACTCACGGAGATCGAGGGCGACTACAAGGTGCCGATGGGATGCCGTTCGTTCCTGCCCAAGTGGGTTGATCCCGTCACGGGTGAAGCCGTCAACGCGGGCCGCAATAACCTTGGCGTTGTCACCCTGAACGTCCCCAGGATCGCCATCGAGGCACGCGGCGACGTGGGTCGCTTCTGGGAGCTTCTCGACGAGCGCATGGATGTTCTCAAGGAGGCGCTGCTCTTCCGCATCAAACGCTGCGAGGAAGCAGTCCCGGAGAACGCCCCGATCCTCTATAAGCACGGTGCGCTCGGCCGCCCTTCGGGCAATGAGCCGGACTCGGTCACGGAGTTCTTCCGCAAGCACCGCGCCACCGCATCGATCGGCTACATCGGTCTTTATGAGGCAGCGACCTGCTTCTACGGGCCGGACTGGGAGACGAACCGTGAAGCCAAGGACTTCACGCTCGAGATCATCAAGACGATGAACAGCTACGCCGAGCAGTGGCGCGAAGAGCACCCGTACTGGTTCTCCGTGTACGCCACGCCATCGGAGTCGCTCACGGATCGGTTCTGCCGGCTGGACCGCGAGAAGTTCGGCGACATTGCTGACGTCACGGACAAGGACTACTACACGAACTCGTACCACTACGACGTTCGTAAGAAGATCACGCCATTCGAAAAGATCGAGTTTGAGGCCGAATACCCGCAGTACTCGAAGGGTGGATTCATCCACTACTGCGAGTATCCGAAACTGACCCACAACACGAAGGCTCTCGAGACCGTCTGGGACTTCGCCTACGACCGAGTTGCCTACCTCGGAACGAACACTCCGATCGACAAGTGCTACGAGTGTGGTTTCGAAGGTGAGTTCAAGGCAACCTACGCCGGCTTCGCCTGCCCCGACTGCGGTAACGAAGACCCGAAGACCTGTGACGTTGTGAAGCGCACCTGCGGCTACCTCGGTAACCCGCAACGCCGCCCCATGGTCCACGGCCGTCACGCAGAGATCGCCAGCCGCGTGAAGCACATGGATGAGGTTGAACGCTAGCCGTGCCCCTCATCGATGCTGACGGAGTGACGCAGCCCGCCACCGGAGAGTGGCAGGGCAGCGTCCTCTCGTCCAGCTACATTGCTGACTACAAGCCATTCAATTTCGTCGACGGCGAGGGAGTGCGGTGTTCCCTCTACGTCTCCGGGTGCCCGTTCAAGTGCCCAGGTTGCTACAACGAGGCAGCGCAGTCCTTCCGGTACGGCAAGAAGTACGACGAGGAACTCGAAGAACGAATCTTTGCCGACGTCGCCCAGCCCTATGTGGCGGGACTGTCCTTCGTCGGTGGCGAGCCATTCCTCGCTACCCCCGTGCTTCTCCGTATCGCCCGCAGGCTCCGAGAAGAGTTCGGGGACGAGAAGACGATCTGGATCTGGTCCGGGTACACCTACGAGCAGTTGCTTGACGAGGGGGCGGACAAGAACGAGCTCCTCGACCTGTGCGATGTTCTCGTGGACGGTCCGTTTATCAAACGGCTCTACCACCACGATCTTGCCTTCCGCGGTTCCTCGAACCAGCGGATTATCGACCTCAGGGCATCCGCGCAGGAAGGCTCTGCCGTCCTCTGGGAGAGCGGACGAAGGGACACCGAAGAGGCCGTACCGTTCCTCACCCCGGCAGCCCCGCGCTCCTAGGGTTAACGGTTTGAACTCGGCGGGGTGGTCCGACTCTTAGTGGGGCCACCCCCGGTGGTCGGTGGGTGCCCGTTCTCACCCTGATGCGTGGTGCGGGGGACTAGCGTCGGCGGGCTATGCTGGCGGCGATGACGAAATCTGTTTTGCGGGAACCGGGAATGCCGCTCCTGGTAGCGATGACCGCGTTCGGTTTTACTGGCTACGCCGCTCTCATGCCCGTGGCCCCGCTGTGGGCGGCGCACAGCGGAGCGGACGCTGGCGGGGTTGGCCTCGTCAACGGCGTACTCATGCTCGCCACGGTCCTCACTCAGCTCATGGTCCCTGCCGCCCTGAGGCGGCTCGGCTGGGTTCCCGTCCTCGTGGGCGGTGTGACCTTCCTGGGGCTTCCCACCGCCGGGTTCTTTTTCAGCGATGACCTCCTGTCGATCCTGTTTTTCTCTGCCCTGAGAGGGATTGGCTTCGGAATTATTACTGTCACGGGCAGTGCACTAACGGCGGAACTCGTGCCAGTGATGAGGAGGGGCGAGGCTATTGGCATGTACGGTCTTGCCGTAGCTCTCCCGCAGATCGTTTTCGTTTCTGCGGGCGCCTGGATTGTTGATCAGTTCGCATTCGAAGTCATCTTCGCCGTGGGCCTCCTCCCCATTCTCGGAGTCTTTCCGGCCTGGAAACTTGGCCAACGAGTGGAGCGAGTGCCTAAGCCACTCGACCCGCCGCCCTACCGCGCACTCGTGCGCCCCATGATTCTGCTCCTCGCCGTGACGCTTGCCGGCGGTGTTCTCATTACCTTTATGGCGCAGATGGTTGCGAGCTCAGGGCTGGTCACCGTGGCGCTCCTTGTCATGCTGGTGACAACCGCGTTCGTGCGGTGGCGGGTCGGAATGACGGCGGACCGAGTGGGTCCCGGCAAGTTCGTTCTTCCCCTCGTCATGAGCACGGTGATCGGGCTCGTTCTCATTTCCTTCGCGGTCCGTGATCCCATTGACACCTCGGTTCCCCTGCTCATCATCGGCTCGTTCTTTGTTGGTGTGGCCTATGGCGGGCTCCAGAACCTTACACTTCTGCTGTCATTCGGGGCCGTTGATCGCCAGCATTACGGCGCAGCATCGACTACGTGGAACGTGGGATTCGATATGGGAACCGGTACCGGGTCGATCCTGATCGGCTGGATTGCCACCGGGTCCGATTTCAGCACCGGCCTGCTGGTGGCTGCCGGTATCTCCGCGCTAACCATCCCGCTGGCTCTCCGCAGTCGCAAGTCCTGACCCTCACTCGGGCCCTTCGGGAACTGTGGGTGGTGACGGATAGATTTGGGCTCGCTTGGAAGAATAGTGCGCTCACTGAACGCGCCGGATCGGTAAACCTTCGTGCCGGGTTTGGGGGAATTCGTCCAACCGGGCTGTGCAGGTAATTACTCAGTGCTTTTCCAGCGTATGCTCAGCAAGTAAACGGAGATGGTGGAATTGGGAGCGGGCGTGGACGAAGACTTTGAGGGCCGGGGAGTACCGGTCAGGATTGCAACCTCAGCCGCATTCATGATTGTGGTACTCATTCACCTGGTCGGTCAGATCTTTGCCTCATCCTCGATAGTGACCGAAGGTAGTCAGGTGCTGCTTATGCCGGTGCTGGCAGCGGTGCTCTGGACGGGAACCACATCCCCGCGCGGACGCCTTGTCGTCATGGCTTTCGTGGCGCTGTTCTTCTCCTGGGTGGGGGATACGCTCCCGCGATTCCTTGACGGGGAAACCGGATTCGCGGCAATGATCGCTGGCTTCCTCATCGCCCAGGTCTTCTACGTCGTAGCCTTCTGGCCCTACCGGCATCAATCGATCCTGCGGCAGCCACTCCTCGTTATCCCTTACGCGGTCGCCGCAGCGGTTCTTGTTGCCATATGCTTCGACGGAGCTGGAGAACTCGCTGTCCCAGTTATTCTCTACGCGCTCGTTATTGCTGCTATGGCGGTGCTGGCCACGGGGCTGGGTCCGGTTGCCACGACGGGTGGAATCATCTTCATCATTTCCGATGCGCTGATTGCCCTGCGAGCGTTTGCAGGGTTTGAGCTTCCCGGTCACAGTTTCTGGGTGATGCTCACCTACATCCTGGGCCAGTCCCTCCTTATCTCGGCTGTCGAAGCCAAAGTAGCGGTGGAACCAAACCCGAGTCCCCGGTAGGTTAGTAACCCCGGTAATCAACCAATCCCGACGGCCCTGGCGCTCCTCGGAACCCGTTTCTGGTGAGCACGGTAAGCCGTACAGAAGGGAACGAACGCCATGAAAATCAGCCTGCCCGACGACTGCGGAAATGCGCCACGCATTGGAATCACCAACGACATTGTTGCCGCCTGGGCGCGTGGTGACCGTGAAGTGCTCGACGAATGGTCGGCAGAAGACATCGAGTGGGAATGGGCAGGGTCGGATGATCCGGTACCGGTCGATGGTGAGCCGGGACTGTTCCCCGGCGTCGTACCCGACGTGCTCACCATCGAGAACACGATTTCTCACGGTAAGTTTGCGTCCAGCCACGGATCTTTCGTGCAGGAGAACTCGGTAACCGACTTTGCGCTATTCTTCCGTTTCAAGAGTGCCGGAAAGCAAGCGAAAGTCGCCAGCGTGAAAGGCTTCCTCAGCAACTGAGCAAGCAGGCCGGCCCGTGTCCCGGCTGGCCGACGTCCGGCTTACCTGTGCGCCTCTTGCCTCGAGTGTTCCTGTCTCCGTGCGCCGGATTCTACTCGTCACCCACGGTGAAGCGGACTCGCCGGCGAGTGGGATTCTCAAGCTCGTCGAGAATCGCTACCGCCAGGGTTCCCGTTGTTGTGTGCGACTCTCCGTCTGAGGCAAACATGATCTCGTCTGTGCCGACTACGGGAGTGGTGGCACCTCCCTCAATGAAGCTGGCCTGTGGCGAGATTGCAACCCAGTCAGCCGTGTTGACAGACTCGAGGTAATGGAGTTCCTTGAGCTGGTTTTCTGGAATCGCGATCCACTCATCCGAGCCCGGTGCCTGTCGGATGTCCTCGATGAAATGGTGCCGGTCAGAGCCCGCGAAGAGGGAACCTGCTCCCAGAATGAAGACGAGGCGGGGCGTGCCTGATGCTGCGATGGAAATGAGATGCTGGGCAAGCACGACATGCTGATTTCCTTCTGCGGGGGCGAAGGCGACGGCGTTGACCACTGCGGCGAATTCTTGTAGGTCCTCGGCGGTGAGCTCGAAGCTGCCTTTCTCGAGTGCGACAACATCGCTCCCGAGGACCGCGCGTGCGCGTTCGATGCTCCGCACAATTGCGGTCACGTCGTGATTGCGTGCGAGTGCGTCGCGGTAAATGGCTGAACCGGCCTTGCCGCCAGCTCCGATGATGGCGATTTTCATGATGATCCTCGTTTCCTTCTTGCTCTCGAGCATTGCACTCCTCGGCATCGTTGGCAATGAATTTGAGGATGAAACAGCCCCGAGGACTGGTGTCGCTCGGGGCTGTTTACGCTCGCGGACAGTTGCAGTTCTTCACATAGAGATCGCTACTGTGCGGTGTTGAATGCTGCGCGTTCGAGGTCGGGGATACTGAGCTTCTTCATTGTCAGCATTGCTTCCCCGGTGCGTTTGGCTACCTCGGGATCGGGGTGGCTCATCAGTTCGATGAGACGGCGCGGTACGACCTGCCAGGAAACACCGTAGCGATCCTTCAGCCACCCGCACTCCGATTCTTCGCCACCGTCGGTGAGGCTATTCCAGTAGTGGTCGACCTCGTCTTGGGTGGTGCAGTCAATCTGGAACGAGATGGCCTCGTTGAATTGGAAGTGCGGGCCGCCATTGAGGGCCGTGTAGCGGTTGCCGTCGAGTTCGAACTCGACGGTGAGGACGTTACCGGCCTGCTGGCTCGGATTGTCCATGGGGGAAATCCGCTGAGAGATAATGCGTGAGTTCGGGAAAATACTGCAGTAGAAATCAGCTGCCTCTTCCGCAGTTATGTCGAACCACAGGCAGGGAACAATGCTCGGCAAATCGAGCTTCTCGTTTTTATGCGTTAGCAGTGACGGGAGGCTCCGAAGACCAGGGGAAGACAATCCACTGGTCTGTTTGCCGCCACACGTAGTCTGGCTCGACAACCGAGCGGGCCTTACCGTAGATAACGGCGGAGCGAACCTCGGCATCGTATCCCTTGAGAATGTCGATGACGAGTGCGAGGGTCCTGCCGGAATCGGCAACATCGTCGACAACGAGAAGTTTCTTTCCGCTGATGTTGTCCGTGTCTAGCAGGGGAGCGAGAAGCACCGGGTCGGGGAGCGTCTCGTGAACGTCAGTGTAAAACTCGACGTTGATAGCGTCGGAGAGCTTTACCCCGAGAGAGTAGGAAAGGGCGCCAGCGGGAAGTAGCCCGCCTCGTGCCACGGCGATAATAATGTCGGGTTCGAATCCCGAATCCGCGACGGCCTGGGCCAGTTCACGGGAAGCTGTCCCAAAACCTTCCCAGGTCAGAATTTCTTTGTTGTTCAGATCCGATGAATCTGCGTGGTACGCCATGCCACTCCCTTTCTTTGTCGATAAAAGCCTACCCCGCTCATTCAAAAGCGGGGTAGGCGAGGGGAGTGAAGGATGGCATTGCCACAGAGGCAGATGCCACCGGTGACTAGATGTCGCGTGCGAGGAGCTCTTCGAGGGATTCGGGTGCGAGCAGGTAGGGCGGGATTTCAAGAACCGAGAAGGCTCCGGCCTGGCCGGCTTCCTTCAGTCGGTACGCGGCCCGTCCGTATGCCACCTGAACCGCGGCCGTAAAGTCCGGGTTTGATTCGAGAGCGAGAGTGAACTCGATGGTGTTGTGGGTTCCGCCGAGCTCGCCGGAGGTGATGACGTGCCCACCGTGAGGTACGCCACCGTGGTCGCGAACGAACTCGTCCTCGGCAATGAAGTGGACTTCCACCTCGTAGCCAACGAAGTAGTCCGGCATCGTCCTGATCTCGTTCTCGATGCGCTCCTGGTCGGCTTCGTCGGCAACGACCCAGCACTGGCGCAGGTGAGCGTTGTGGCTCGTGACCTCAGCGCCGCGTCCTTCGCGCGCGGATTCAATCGCGTCCTCGCGGGGGATCGTGTATTGAACGGCCTTCTTCACGCCGTCAATCCTGCGCAGAGCGTCCGAGTGGCCCTGCGAAACTCCCTTACCCCAGAAGCTGTTCTGCTGGGACTGCCGGAAGATCGAGGATGCGAGGGTGCGGTTAATCGAGAAGAGGCCGGGGTCCCAACCGGTCGAGATGACAGCAACGTTGTCGCCCTGGAAAGCCGCCTCATCCATCGCCTCGTAATGTGCTGGGACCTTCTTGTGGTTGTCGTACGTGTCAACCGTCGAGAACTTCGCGGCAAGAGCTGTTGCCTGCTCGGGAATATCGGTAGCGCTCCCCACACAGAGGTAGAGAACGTCGATCTGGTCGGCGTATGAGCCAATATCGGCTACCGGGAACACGGGAGTGTCCGTGTCTAGCTCGCTACGACGAGAGAAGATGCCGACCAGCTCCATGTCGGGCTGGCGCTTGATATTGGTTTCCACGCCCCGTCCCAGATTTCCGTATCCAACGATTGCAGTTCTGATGGTCATGGTGGAATCCTTTTCTGAGCGTTAATCTCTTCGACAACAGTAAAACGCTACCCTGCCTCAAGGGAATTCTGGCTAGCCCGTCCCACCCACCGATAACAGCCTACTTTCAGGAAACAGCATCCGGCAGGCAGGTGAGGGCGCTCCCGCCTTACCCGACACCTCGACAACCTGGGAAAACATCAGCCTAATGCCGCGAGAGCCGTAGCGATTCAACCCTCCGGGAATATAGTTGCACTTTCAACGGTTTACCCAGATGTTGACCAGTACACGATCAGGAAGAAGAACAATGGCTCAGACAGGTGCCCAGGTGACCATGGAGTTCGGGCTCAACTCTTTTGGCGACATCACTCCGGATGCTACGGGGAAAGCCCAGTCCGCAGCGCAAGTCATCCGGGAAGTTGTTGAGGAAGCTGTTCTTGCCGACTCCGTGGGCATCGATGCCATTGGGCTCGGTGAGCATCACCGAGATGATTACGCGATATCGTCTCCCGACATGGTCCTCGCTGCCATTGCCTCCCGCACCGAAAGAATTAAGCTCGGCACCGCGGTAACGGTTCTGTCGTCCGATGATCCCCTGCGGGTGTACGAGCGCTTCGCGACACTCGATGCTGTCAGCAACGGCAGGGCCGAGGTTGTTGTCGGTCGCGGTTCTTTCACCGAATCCTTCCCGCTGTTTGGCTATAAGCTTTCTGACTACAACACGCTCTTTGAAGAGAAGTTCGAGATCTTCGCGGAGGCACTCAAGGAACGCCCGATCCGCTGGTCCGGTTCTCACCGAGCACCGATCGAGGGCGCGATCCTGACGCCCCGCACCGAGAATGGCCTGTCGGCCTGGGTGGGCGTGGGTGGCTCCCCGGAGTCCGTGATTCGTTCCGTCCAGCGCGGTATCCCCATGATGCTTGCCATCATCGGCGGTAACCCCGCCCGCTTCCGCCCCTTCGTTGACCTTTACGAGCGGGCTCAGAAGGAGTTCGGAGTGAAGGAGCCGATGAGGCTCGGCATGCATTCGCCTGGCCACATTGCCGAGACGGACGAGAAGGCTCGTGAAGAGCTGTGGAAGCCCTTCCTCGAGAACCGTAGCCGCATTGGACGGGAGAGGGGATGGGCGGACCCCACCTACGAAAGCTACATTGATGAGATCGAGAACGGTGCGCTGTTCGTCGGTTCACCCGAGACCGTTGCTCAGAAGATGTTCGAAGCTATCCAGGATCTCGGCGTTGATCGCTTCGACTTCAAGTACGCCAACGGCCCCATGCCTCACGAGCAGATGATGAACTCAATCGAGCTGTACGGCACCACGGTGCTCCCGAGGGTTCGTGAGATGATCCTCAGAGCTTCTTAAGGTTCCTCTCATCTAACCTTGCCATTCTAAAAGTAGACGGAAATGCCAATCATTCCAGTCTGTAAAGAGATGGAACTACGTAACCATCGAAGGAGAAGTAACGAATGATGAGGAAGACACTTGGCCTCGCAGCCGCTCTCGCGCTCACCCTTGCGGCCTGCTCTGATGCGACCGAAGATAACGTCGACGAGACAGTCTCGGCCCCCGTCGCCACCGAGGACACCAATGACCAGGCTGATGACACCACCGGTAACGATGACGCCACGACCGGTGACGATAATGCAGATGACATGGGCGATGACAATGCCGATGACAGCACGACCCCTGCCGAGGAGCCCGGACGCGACATCGACCTGCTCGATTACAACTTTGCTGTCAGCCTCGAGGAAGCCATCGATATTAGCAACACCGAAACCGGTGGCGGTACGATCCACCAGGTAGGTATGGACTGGTCCGACGGTGCCTGGGTTTGGGAGATCGATACGATTGCCGATGGCACCGAGTGGGAGCTCGAAATTAACGCGACGACCGGTCAGGTCAACGAAGTTGAGTCCGACGGTGAGGACGACAACGAGCAGGAAGTTACGCCCCTTGGCCCGGTCGACTACAACACCGCCATGCAGACCGCCACTGGAGAAATCTCCGGACCGGTCACCGGCTGGGACCTGGACTGGGATGACAATCGTCAGCAGTACACGGTCGAAATTGAGTCCAACAACGACGACGTCGAGGTCGTGGTAGACGCCGAGACCGGCGATGTCGTAGAAATCGATGACTAATGTCTGAAATCAGGAAGAACACGGAAGAATCCCGCTACGAGATTCTTGTTGATGGTGCGGTAGTCGGCTTTGCCGAATACGAAGTAGACGGTGACACGGTCACCGCCCCGCACACCGAGGTCGATCCCGACCACGGCGGCAAGGGCTATGCAGGAAAGATCGTCGAGCAACTACTGGCGGATGCTAAGTCGGCTGGCCAGGATGTTCTCCCAGTCTGCCCCTACGTTGCCTCCTACATCGGCAAGCATCCCGAATACCTCGAGCTTGTCCCCGAGGAACAGAGGGCACGGTTCCGACTTGCCTGAGATCCGCTAAGCGGAACAACCTAACGAGATGGGTGATGACGGGTGCGAAAGCACTCTTCATCACCCATTTCGCTATCACTTTTGGACAGTTTGTAGGGTGTTGCCGATCGTGGTGGACCTTGGTTGCTTGACCGACCTCCGGTAGTGCTACGCCAGCGGCTTTATTCTTGGCCACGCCATGTCCAGGCCCTGGGGAGGCCTCTCCGGACCTGTCAGTCGCCTCCGCATGACTGGTGCGGAACGTCGCTATATCAAGGGAAAGTTGTCATTCCGTCCCTGATTGTGCGCCGATTTTCCCGCGGGGGAGGCTCCGTGGGGAGTTCTCATTCTGCCGGGTGTGTGATGAGCGGTTTAGCCTCGAGGCATGAACATTGAAACAGGCCGAAACGCGACGTCGTTCTACCTCGACTGTGCACTCACCGCTGCCGCCGCGGTGGGCGGTGCCACGGCCGCGGCAGTCCAAGTCGGTGGCATCCTCATCCCCGTGCTCGCGGCCTTCGTCGGCTTTTACCTTGCCGTGCTCGTCCTCGGCATTCTGCACCGTTTTGGAATCAGTCCCGGCCAGCTCATCACCGGCGGTGAGCGCACGCGCTCCGAACGCTCCATCTTTGCTCACGCCACGATCTTTGCCAGTGGCGTCACCATGACCCTGATCTTCGCGGTGGGATGCGGACTATTCCAGCTCCTCAAGCCCCTCCGCGCTGGAATCTAGCCAAACCGGAGTACGGTCCTGGGGCCCTGCCAGCTTGTTTGTGAGCCCCTTCAGCTCCCCTGGGTGAGCACCTCTTCGACGGCTTGCGCCACTATCGGACGCCTCCACGACCCTTTGGGATGATCGTTCACGATCCCCACGGCCTGCATCAGCGCATACATCGTGACCGGTCCGACGTGTAGGAAACCGCGAGATTTGAGGTCCTTTGCTAATGTCGTCGATTCGGGGATTTGCGCTGGAATATTGATCTCGTCGTAGGTCGGATGATTGCTCGGCCTGTACGACCACACGAGCGCCGGAAGCCCCGACTCAAGTCGTCCCCGACTTGCCAGGGTTGGATCATTCCTCAGCTCAACGGTTGCCTGAGCATTCGCGATGATAGAAATGACCTTCCGACGGTTCCGGATGATTCTCTCGTCTTCCAACAGTCTGCCGATATCGGAGGCGTCAAAAGCGGCCACCGTATCGACATCGAAGTTGCTGAATGCTTCGCGCATACCCGGCCGGCGCTTAAGAATGGTTGTCCATGACAGGCCGGACTGGAAAACTTCGAGGCTCATGCGCTCAAAGATTCCCTTTTCGCTCACCACCGGCATGCCCCACTCGGTGTCGTAGTAGTTCCGTTCAAGGTCGCTGCGCTCCGCCCACGCTGGGCGCTTCCTGTCGTTCATGCCGTCATCCTAGAAGAGCCAGAGGGAGGCCCTTCCCGCTATCCACCTGTGGACGCAAGGAACGGCCTCCCTCAATTTAGCTAGCTACTTTTCCGCTTTTCCCCATGGGATGTGGGGAAGGTTTAGCTCCAGCGGGACTCGGAGCGGTCTCCCGACCACTCGGTGTGGTAGGTGCCTTCCTTATCTATCCGCTTGTAGGTGTGCGATCCGAAGAAATCGCGCTGACCCTGGATAAGGGCCGCGGGAAGTCGGTCGGCGCGGACACCGTCGAAGTACGACAGGGAGGAGCTGAAGGCGGGGAGAGGGATACCCGAGAAGACGCCGAGGGCAACAACTTCCCGCCACGCTGGCACGCAGGCGTTGATCTTGTCGGCAAACTTGTCGTCAGCCATGAGGAGCGGCAGGTTCGGATTGGCCTCGTAGGCTTCCGTAATGTCGCCGAGGAAGACTGCGCGAATAATGCAGCCGGCGCGCCAGATCTTCGCAAGAGCGCCCTTGTCGATCGTCCAGCCGTACTCTTCGCTACCGGCCTGGATCAGGTCGAAGCCCTGCGAGTAGGCAACAATCTTGGAAGCGTAGAGGGCCTGGCGCACCTGTTCGATGAAGGCGTCGCGGTCCTCGACCGCGATAGGGGTCTCGTGGCCTTCGAGTGGACCGGAGGCTCCGCGCTGAACGGGGGAGGAGGACAGCCCGCGAGCGAAGGTTGCTTCACCAATGCCGGTGACGGGAACGCCGAGCTCGAGGGCGGTTTGGACCGTCCATGCGCCCGTGCCCTTCTGGGAGGCGGCATCGACAATAATGTCGACGAGTGCCTTGCCGGTTTTGGCGTCCTCCTGGCGGAGGACTTCGGCAGTGATTTCGATGAGGTAGGAGTTCAGTTCGGTGTCCATCCAGGACTCGAAAATGTCGGCAATCTGTTTGGGCGAATCGCCCAGTCCCTTGCGGAGCAGGTCGTAGGCCTCGGCAATGAGCTGCATGTCGGCGTACTCGATGCCGTTGTGCACCATCTTGACGAAGTGGCCGG
>NZ_JBQCYC010000035.1:0-9624 GCF_052087705.1 Flaviflexus sp.
CCTCAACAGCGGCAGATTCCAAAACAAACTACACCCCCAATTATGAAGAGCCGGTTTTACCTATCTGAAGAGGGTTGGAAGAGTGTCGCTTAGCTCTTCTTCGATCGCTGGTGCCAACGACTGCGAGAACGGGACTGTGAAATGGTCCGTGTCGTACCAGACGAGAAGATTGCCAACAACAGCATCGCAATTAGCCTTTGAATCATCGTCAATGGCCGGGCACACGTACTCGGTCAGATCCAGCAAGTGCGTGCCCTCCGGCAGGTCCATTTCCAAAAGCGGGTTAACCTCGGCAATGTTTGCCTTGGGGAGGCCGCACTCTTGCGCAGTGCCACCCGACGCAAGGCAATCGGGGACGTTCTCCATGCCTCGCGGAGTTCCGCGTGTGAGGAGAAGATTCGCACCCGTATCGGTGATCTGCTCCCACCAGTAGGGGGCGTCAGCCAGAACGTTCTCGGGCTGCCAGAGCCTGGTACCGGGTGTGACAACGAGGTCGACGTCTTGAGTGTCGAGCCATTCAATAAAGTTCTCATTCCACTGACCACACATCCAGTGATCCGGGTTTTCTTCCAGGCCAAAGACACAGCCTGATTTGACTGCCACAATTACTTCCCAGTCGTATTTGTCACCCAGAGCCTTGAACGCCGCCTCGAAGTGACCGGCATGGGAACCGCCAGCGAGGACAATCGTGGCCGTTGGATTCGCAGGTGGATCCTCGTCCTCGCAGATAAGAACCTCATCGGTGCCGGGTACGTTATTCCCTTCCTGGCGACAGCCGCGTGCAACGTACTCGGGCATATAGTCTTGTGCGTATTCGACTTCGGGGAAGATTTCTTCCTCGGCTGGCGGTTCATCCTGGAATGCTTGCGCAGCACCCGGGTACTTGTCCGCGTCCAACCCCTCATACGCAACCTTGAGCTCGGGCGGTGTCGGAGCAAACGCTGTTGTACCCACACCAACGAGACCAATCGTGACGACGCCGGCAACAACGGTGTACTTGTTCCTGCGTCCGCCACCGGGCGCATTCGCTTTTTTAGTCGCTCGGGACAGCGGCTGCTCGAGGAGCTTGTACATGATCGAAGCAATCACGAAGGAAACGGCGAGGATGCCGAGACCATCAATGACGTTAATTGCCTGTTTGTCCGCAATCTCCATGTAGAAAATCAGGAGCGGCCAGTGCCACAGGTAGAGGCCGTAGGCACGATCACCAATCC
This sequence comes from Flaviflexus sp., assembly GCF_052087705.1. Classification (NCBI taxonomy): domain Bacteria; kingdom Bacillati; phylum Actinomycetota; class Actinomycetes; order Actinomycetales; family Actinomycetaceae; genus Flaviflexus; species Flaviflexus sp. The sequence continues at coordinate 1,215 of NZ_JBQCYC010000035.1, forward strand.
AGGCAAAAACCTTGTTGGTAAGGAAGTACGTGGCTGACCATTTCAGATCCTTGTTGCCGCCTTCTGGGCCCGCCGAGATAAGGACGAGGGTAAGCCCGAGGATCGGCCAGAATGCCCAGGGTCCCGGGAAGAGAGCCCTGCCGTCCAACAGGAATCCGCAGCTAACAATGAGGGCAAAGCCCAGCCAACCGCCCACTCCCCGGAGTTTCTTGGGAAGCCTGATCTTTGATCCCGCCAGCGCAATAAGGGCACCAAAGGCGAGCTGCCAGGCGCGGGTTTGCGTCATGAGGTACGCCTCGTCCTGGTTGTAGCTCCCAACGTAGATGGCATAACCCAGGGAAACAACAACGATGAGCCCCGCAAGCGTCGCCATGACGCCAGCCGCGGACCGCTTGATCAGGCGGGCAATGAGGACCGAAAGTATGGCAACGAACGGCCACACCAGATAGAACTGCCCTTGCACGGATAGGGACCAGAAGTGTTGGAAGGGAGACGTGTCAGGTCCAGCAGCGTCATAGGTCAGCTGCGAGTTGATGAGCTCAATATTCTCAAAGTAGAGAATCGAGGCTCGCGCCTCGGTCCACAGCTGGCGGTGTTGCGTGACGGGCAGGATAACGAGCGCTAGCGCAAGCGTTGCGAGAGCAACGGTTGCTGCCGGTGCAACGATTCTTCGGAACAGCCGTCCAAAATATTTGAACAGATCAACAGGACCGCCCTTGGCTGCGGATTCGCGTAGCAGCATTCCGGTGAAGAGGAAGCCCGATATCGCAAGGAAGATATCGATGCCGCCGGAGATCTTTCCCGAGCCAAAAAGGTGGAAGAGAACGACGCCCAGCAGGGCAACACCGCGTACACCGTGCAGTTCAGGAAGGTATCGCCGTTCGGGCAATCCCCTCATCAGTCGCTGGTTAGAATCCTCAACACGTTGGGTCATGGAAAAGAAAACTCGATTTCTACGTTGGCGGACTCATCGAGTTTAACCAAAGCTCCGCGATCGCGCCGAAGCCGCTCCCGTAAACGTGTCTGAGAAGACAGGGGACGAGCACAAGAAGCAACTTACATCGATATGGGTGACCGCTCCTCCTTGACGTGCTTTACTCCTGAGAAGACATGCGATCGGCTAAAACCATGTCCGGCTACTCAGTGAAAGCCGCCGGATCGTAAGTCTCCGGCGGCTTTCTCAACTCAATATCAGTGACCTGTGGTGTACTCGAATTCGGGGAGTCTCTCCCCCACGCCGAGTAGAGCGGCGATGGCCGCGACCACGCGGTCGGAAGACTTGCCGTCGCCGTACGGGTTGATTGCCTGGGACATGGTCTCGTAGGCATCCTGGGATTGGGCCAGTTCGGTGACGGCATCGACGATGGCGTCGGTGTGTGCACCGACGAGGCGGGCGTTGCCGGCCTCGATTGCCTCGGGACGTTCCGTGGTCTTGCGCATGACAAGGACGGGCTTGCCGAGCGAGGGGGCTTCTTCTTGGACGCCGCCGGAGTCAGTGAGGATGATGTGGGAGACCTTCAGGGCGTGGCAGAACTCGCCGTACGGAAGTGGCTCGGTCCACACCACGTTGTTGAGGTGCTCGATCTGGGGCAGAACGGCCTCGCGGACCTTTGGGTTGCGGTGGATCGGGAACAGCACTGCCTTGTCGGGGTACTTGGTGGCGAGTTCGGCAATGGCCTTGCCGATTAATTCCATGTTCTCACCTAGGTTCTCGCGGCGGTGCGCAGTCACGAGCAGGATGTCCCTGCCGGACTCGGCAAGTTTCGCAACGCGCGGATCGGTGAAGGGCTTGGGCTCCTTCGTGGCATGGAGCAGTGCATCGATGACGGTGTTGCCGGTGACGACAATGTTGTCTGGGTTGAATTGCTCGCGGACCAGGTTCTGCTTGGCTTGATCGGTCGGTGCCAGGTGCAGCGAGGAGATCTGGCCGGTGATAAGGCGGTTGCCTTCTTCGGGGAAGGGATCGAACAGGTTGCCAGAGCGCAGGCCTGCCTCGAGGTGGATGACGGGGATGGAGCGGTAGAAGGCTGCCATGGCCGCTCCGGACACCGAGGTGGTGTCGCCCTGGACCATGAGAGCGTCCGGATCGATGTCGGTGATCGCAGTGTCGATACCGGTGATGATCTTTGACAGCATGACGTTGAGCGACTGGCCCGGCTCGAAAATGTCGAGGTCCATGTCGGGAGTAATGCCGAAGACCTCGTTGACTTGATCCAGCATTTCGCGGTGCTGCCCGGTGGAGACAACGATTGGATCAAGAACGTCCGAGTCCTTCATCGCGAGAATGACGGGAGCCATCTTGATCGCTTCCGGCCGCGTGCCCATAACGACCATGATCTTCTTCTTGCTCATCCAAACAAGCCTTTCAACATCTCACGCAATCGGTAAAGAATGATTGCTTTCTTCCGCCGATCCTACGCTACTCACCGGCCGGTACGCGCGAGCACGCTTCGTTCCCCACAACCTGTGGTCTCAGCCGCGTTCCCGTGGCAAACGTGTTCGGATACATGGTGATGTTGACCTGCGCACCAAGCAGTTTCCCAGTGCAGAGCAGTAAAGTTGGTAGGGTAAATTGGATTACCAAAACGCTGTGCGGAACGGTAACGGATGTATCGCGAGAAGCTCTCGATGAGACCTGGTCTTCGAAGGAATAACCCATGACTGCAAACGAGCCTGCACGAGTAGCCATACTCGGGAGTTGCGTCAGTCGAGACATGATTCAAATGTCGCTGTCAGACATGACTCGTGTGCCGGTCTACGTCGCCCGGCAGTCAGTTCTTAGCTACTACCATCCGGCCACCGATAACAAGCCCGAACACCCGGAATTTCCACACCCGTTCCAACTAAACTCGTACAAGTCCGACGTTTACGGAACCGGGCTGAAGCAAGTACTCATCGCAGAAGATATTGATCTTGTCCTCATCGACCTCGTCGATGAAAGGCACGGTGTTTACGTGTCTCCAATCGGCGAGGTCATAACCCGTTCAATCGACGGAATTCCGACGGGACTCTATGACACGCTAACGGACTGGGATCTCGTTGAATTTGGAACACCGGAGCACCTGGTCGCCTATTCGCAGCAGGCGGAGATGATGAAGGACAAGCTCATCGAGAAGGGCCTGTTCGAGAAAACGGTTGTCATCCACTCCCCCTGGGCCACCCATCTAAAGACCGGCGAAGAAGCTCCGCTCAGCGTGGGCAAGACCGCCGACTGGGCAAACGCCATCCTCCCCTCCTACTGGAAGATCTACGAGGACCTGGGCTTTACGATCATTAAACCCGACCCCGACACGATCCTTGGGGATCGGGAGCACAGGTGGGGGGCAGCACCCTTCCATTACGTTCCTGAATTTTACGATTCGCTGGCCGAACAGATCCGCCCCTACCTGGAAAAGGCTTCCTCCGACCGATGAAAATTCTTGTTCTCTCGCAGTGCTGGTATCCGGAGAACGGCGTACATCAGCGCCGCTGGACGTGGCTCTCTAAGATCCTGACCGACGCGGGCCATCACGTCACGGCCGTCGTCCCTCCCCCGCACTACCCCGGCGGACAGCTACTATCGGACTGGGAGAAAAGCACCGTCGAATACGGCGCGGCCGGCGAGAGAATTCTCCGCACATCCTTCTTCCCGCACTCGGAGAAGCTCGTCTCACGAGCCCTCGACCAGGCAATCGTGTCTTCCACGTCGGTGACAACTGCGCTCCTCACGTTCCTTAATAGGAACGTCGAGAAGCCCGACCTCATCATCGGAACGGTCCCCTCGCTCCCGACCGCAATCGTCACAAGACTGATTGCGAAAGCACTGGGAGTCCCCTATGTTATTGATCTGCGGGACGCTTGGCCGGATCTGCTCAAGTACTCGGACCGCTGGGATGAATCGCTGCGCGTCCGGGGTGGTGGCACAAGCAACCTCAAGTTCCGTGCCGGTTCGCTCGTCGCCAAGGTGACGAGCGACCAGATCCTGGGATCACTGCAAAATGCTTCCGGCATCATCGTCACCACCGATAGCCTGCGCGAGCACCTGCTGAATAGCTCAGTGCATACCAGCCTGCCACCCAGCCACGTGGCGACCGTGCGCAACGTTTTCCCGCACGTCCTCCCCGAAGTAAAGCCGCCACTCATTCCTGAAGAGAACTCCCTCCGGGTGGTTTACGCTGGAACGCTGGGGCGGGCACAAAACCTCCGGAGCACCATCCGGGCCGCTCGTCTTCTCCAGGACGAAGGCAAGCACATTCACTTCCATTTCATCGGTGGCGGAGCCGCCAAGAAGCGCCTCCAGGCGGCCGCAGAAGACGGCAATATCAATGCTGAATTCCTGAGCCGCGTCAGTCCCGAAGAACTCAGTAGCCACTACGCCTGGGCAGATACGGCACTTGTTAACCTGGCCTCCTGGAATCCCATGTCACTCACAGTTCCCTCAAAGCTCTACGAGCTCATGGCGCTCGGACATCACATCAGCGGTGGCATCAACGGTGAACCCGCCGACATCGTCTCCTCACTCGGGGCCGGCCATGTTGCCAATGCTGATGATCCGAAGGGACTCGCTGAGATCTGGTCCCGCATCATCGACGATCGTTCGCTCCTATCCGTTGACAGCAGGGGTGGCGACTGGGTTGAAACCCAGCGCAACTCCATCGCACCCGCCCAGTTCCTCGCACTCGTAGAAAACGTTCTCTCATGAAGCATTGGCTGAAGGTCTCCACGCTCGGCGCCACCTCGATGTCACGCCTGTTCCTGACCGACCCGAAGAAGTTCATCGGTCAGGTCGGAGAAAGACTGAACATCTCTTTCCTGCGTCCCAAGAAGAGCGGTCACGACACGGCCGGCTCCGATGGGTCGGCAGACACTCTCTTCACCGAGGGCGAATACTCGAAGGCAACCGAGGCCGCCACCGGTAAGCAACGCAGGCGCATCCAGGGCGAGCTTGAGCTCCTCACTACCAAGGGACTTCTCGGTAGCACGCTCACAAAGCAAGGGCCTCTGGATACCGCTACGTTAACGGGAGTTGACGGTAGCGATATTCGCTCACTCCATTTCCTCACGAACTCCCTGCCCCATACCCAGTCGGGCTATTCACTGCGTTCCCACTCGGTCCTTTCCTCGATCAAGAACGAGGGTGTCAGTGTGCGGGCAACGACAAGGATCGCTTACCCCGTGACCGTCGGAAAGATACCCAAGTCTCCAACCGACACAATCGACGGGATCACATACGAGAGACTCTTGCCCTCGATTTTCCCGGCCCAGCTCACCGAGCGACACGAGAAGAGCGCACGCATGCTGGCCGAGATTGGCCGTCGGCAAGGCTCAACAATCCTGCATACAACGACAGATTTCCGTAACGGCCTAATCGTTCACGCCGCGGCACAGGAACTTGGTATCCCGTGGGTGTACGAGGCGCGAGGTGAGATGGAGAAAACCTGGCTCTCTCGCTTCCCCGAGGAAGATCAGCCAGCCGCTGAGCAGAGCGAGTTCTATCGGCTAGCGCGCACCCAGGAAGCCCGCGTCGCAGCCGCAGCTCACGGGGTCGCCGCATTAAGTGAGATTTCCGCTAACCAGCTCGTTAGTCGCGGCGTCGACCGTAGCCGCATCATTGTCGTCCCCAATGCAGTTGAAGACAGGCTCCTCACCCAACCGGTTGACAAAGCGAGGCTCCGTGCAGAGCTTGGCTTGCCCGACGGACTCATCGTTGGGGCCATCACTGCCGTTGTCGGATACGAGGGACTCGACACCCTGATCCGGTCCATCAAGTACCTGCCGGCGGATGCTCGGGTTCTCATCGTCGGAGACGGAACCGCTCGGCCCGAGCTCGAGAAGCTCGCCGAAACCCTACGCGTATCGGACCGGCTGATCTTTGCCGGTCGGAAGCCATCGGAGGATATCTGGCGCTGGTACGGGGCGCTCGATGTGTTTGCTGTACCGCGGCACGACACGGCCGTCGCCCGCACGGTCACACCTATCAAGCCCCTCATTGCTCTTGCACTCGGAGTTCCCGTCGTCACGAGCGACCTGCCAGCTTTGCGGGAAGTCACAGGTGGAATCTCAACCTACAGCGAGGCAGGTAACGGTGAGAGCCTCGCCCAGGCAATCCTCCAAGCACGGGACGCTGATCCGAGCCTCAGCAAGGACTTTGCCGCCACCCGCACGTGGAGTGCAAATGGAAAGCGGTACCGGGTACTCTACGAACGTCTGGCCGACGAGGCATAAAACTATAGGCGGTCGCTTGTTATGAGCGGGTCCCGGGTCTAGCTCGAGACCGACTGACAACAAGAGAGCGAGACCTCCCTAGCCACACAGTCTTGGAAATCCCTTTCGAAAGACTCGCTAGTGCCTCTTGCCGTTGTGGTTTTTCTCGTCTGAGGCAAGGACTATATTGGGTTTCACGTAATCCTTCTTCACGTCCTCGATGATTTTGTTGGCGCTTTCGTACTCGTCCTTCGCTTCCCGCCATGCCCACAGGCGGTAGTGGCGTGCCGTTGATTCGGCGGGCCCGTCGGCAATGATTTCGCCCTTGTGAAGCCAGATAGCGCGGGTGCACATTTCCTCAATAGTCTGCGCGGCATGGGACACGAGGAAGATCGAGTGGGCTTTGGTCAGGAGATGATCCATACGACGCTTCGCCCGCGTTGCAAACGCTGCGTCACCAGCAGAAAGGGCCTCGTCGATAAGAAGAATATCGGGGTCGATCGACGTGGCAATCGCAAACCTCAGGCGGGACCCCATGCCCGCCGAGTAGGTCTGCATGGGTCGTGCCATCGCATCCTCATCAAGGCCGGACAGCGACACGATCTCGTCGTAAACCTCGTCCACCTGTTCGGGAGTCATTCCCATGGCGAGGCATCCCAGGCGAACGTTGCGCGCACCCGACAGGGTGGGCTGCAGTGCGGCGCTGATTCCAAGAAGGACGGGCTGGCTACGGACCAGAAGGCTACCCGACGTTGGAGTCTCGCCACCCGCAATCAACCTTAAGAGTGTCGACTTACCCGAGCCGTTCTGACCGAGAATACCGATGGATTCACCGGACGGTGCCGCGAAAGAAACTCCCTTAAGAGCCTCCACGGTGATATCGCGGGACTTGATGTTCTTCCTGCGGTCCGCTCCCCTGGCGATGTAGCTCTTACGAATGTCGCGTGCGACGACTGCATACTCACTGGACTGCGCCATACTTTTCCTCACCTCGCCAGAAGTAGATCATGCCAAGACCGAACGTTCCGAATGAAACGGCGACCAAAATGAAGAAGTCACCCAGGCCCGGGCCCGTTCCGTACAGCACCGCGTTACGCACGGCGGAGAGGAACATGTAGGCCGGATTCGCGGTCATAACGTCCTGCACAAGAGGCTGTGTCGCAAATCGTTCAATCGAGAAAAATACGCCGGAAATGTAGAACCAGCCGCGCTGGAAAATACGAACCAAAGCCTGCAAATCAGGGATCTGGAAGCAGAGCCGGGCTACGAAGAACATCAGCCCCGTGCCGAAAATGTGCAGGAGAGCAAACACCGGGATCACCCACAGAATCGCGAATGTTGGCGGCGTTGAGATCTGGGCAAGAAGGGCCGCAATAATTGCAACGAGGGCAGGAACGGTCGAGTCAAGAACCATGCGGATCGACTGCGACATGACGAGGCTCGCGCGTGGGAACTGGAAAGCCGTAATCATGTTCTTCGACGACTTGATCAGTGTCGCACCGCTCGTCATGTACTTCGTGAGGAACGAGAAGAAAATGACGCCGATAACGAGGTAGCCAATGTAGTTCTCGATACCTCGGGAGGTGCGCAGGAGTAGACCGAAGATTACTCCGTACATGGCGGCGTCAAGTAGTGGCGAAGCAACGAGCCAGAACTTGCCAAGGTAATAGTCCCGGTCGGTTTCAAATGAGCGCCCGCGAGCATCGGCCCAGATGAAGTGGCGGCGTCCCCACAGTGACTTCAGATATGCGGTGAAGCTTGGGCGGCGGTGCAGGTGAAGGAACTTCGAGTCGTCGACCAGGATCGGCTGCTCACTCATTCGGTTGCTACCTTCCTCGGTTCGGTCAAGTGACGAACATGATTCGCGCGCACCGGAACCATACCGGGACTCCTTCTGAGGTTGACGATCATCAAACTCCCACCGTTGCTCATACTGGGTAGCCTAGGCTCTTCCACCGACAGTTTGCGAAAACGTCGTTGACGTCAAACCTCAAGACCATTCGATTCAATCCCAGTTTCATTGCGATGGATGGTGCGCAAGCAACGTGTTGCCGCTTAAAACACCATCCGACCAAGTGATGAGTATACTCCCCAGGCCTGGGCAAGCGCGTGAACTAACACCAGCAGGGAAGACCCCTTCGTCACGTTTTCGAGCAACCGGTCTACCTTAATCGGCTCTTCATAATTGAGTGTGTAGCGGGCGTTTTGCGCGTCGTGGCATGAAACG
>NZ_JBQCYC010000036.1:0-9161 GCF_052087705.1 Flaviflexus sp.
ACTCATCAATGATTTACGCACGGCACTCCCCCATCCTTTACCGTGCCAGTCTAGTAGACACGAACTCAGAGGAGTAACCCTGTCATGAAATCCTTTTCACCACGACTGCGTATGGGAGATAATGGGGGTATGGACACGCTGTGGCAGATCTATCCCCTTGGAGCTACCGGGGCGCCAATTCGGGACTGGACAGATCCGGGAACTGACGAACATCGCCTCCGCAGGTTGGAGCCTTGGCTTGATCATGCGGCGGGAATCTCCGACATGCTTCTTCTGGGTCCAATCTTCACCTCGGCTACCCACGGCTACGACACTCTTGATCACTTCACTCTGGATCCGCGCCTGGGAACGGACGATGACTTCGACAACCTCGTAGGTGCCGCCGGCGAACGCGGCCTCGGCATCATCCTCGATGGCGTCTTTAACCACGTTGCTGACGGTCATGCCCTTTCTGATCGCGTTGCCCGGAACGAGGACGGTTCGCCCCGCGTCTTTGAGGGGCACGGCAGTCTCCTCGAGCTCGACCACGCGGATCCCGCCGTTATCGACTACATCATCCGTGTTCTCAGCCATTGGCTAGATCGGGGCGCCATGGGTTGGCGCATGGATGCGGCCTACCGGATTGAACCGGCCGTGTGGGAACAGATCCTCCCTGTGGTACGAAAACAGCATCCCGAAGCCTGGTTCCTCGGGGAAGTCATCCACGGCGACTACACCTCATTCACCGGCAAGAACCGTCTCGATTCCGTCACCCAGTACGAACTCTGGAAGGCGATCTGGTCCAGCCTGTTGGACGAGAACTTTTACGAACTCGAATGGTCACTCCAACGCCATGACGAGTTCCTTGAGTCATTCTCACCCAATACTTTTATCGGCAACCACGACGTCGAAAGAATCGCGTCAACGGTTGGCAGATCCAAGGCGGTCGCAGCCGCAGTCATCCTCTTTACCACCCCGGGAATCCCTTCCATCTACTACGGGGATGAGCTTGGCTGGAAGGCAACGAAGGGCGAGGGATTCGAAGCGGATGATCCGTTGCGCCCCGAGCTTCCGCCCACGCCTGCCGATGCAATCGACGATGAGTCCCGCCTCATCCTCGACATTTACCGCTGGGGAGCTAATTTCCGCCGGGAGCATCCCTGGCTGAAGACGGCCCGCACCGACAAGCTGCACCTCACCAACACTTCGTTCACGTACGTCACCCACGGCTCGGGGCAGGAAATCACCGTGGTCCTTGACCTGGCGGAAAAGAACGCGCGGGTCGAGAAAGACGGCCGGATCATCTGGACCCTCCCCCACATCGACGATTGATCCGATAGTGCACCCACACTTAGAGTTCGGTTATTTCTTTGCCGTCAGGTAGGTGAGGACTGCACGAACCCTGCGGTTCTCTTCCCCCACCTGCAAACCCAGCTTGAGGAACACGGATGCCACATACTTCGATACGGCTCCTGCGGATAGGAATAGTTGGGATGAGATCTGGCTGTTGGACAGGCCCTCTGCCATGAGAGCCAGCACTTCCCGTTCCCTGTCGGTCAGGCTATCGAGAGGCCCCGACCGGGCCCGTGCCAGCTGGCTGGCAACCTCGGGGTCGATCACAATGCCACCCGAAGACACGACACTCAGCGAACGCAGAAAGTCCCCGACCTTCGCAACCCTGTCCTTGAGCAGATACCCGAAGCCACCTCCTGCACCGGTGAGGAACCGCGAGGCATAGGCCGGTGCCACGTACTGGGAGAGAATCATGATCCCCAGATCCGGATATTCTTCCCGGATCTCCGCCGCAGCATCAAGACCATCGGTTCCCATCCCGGGTGGCATGCGAACATCGGCGATAACAACATCGATTTCTTGCCCGGATCCCAGCGCTTTTTTCACGGCACGAACAAGGCTCGGAGCATCGTCAACAGCCTCGATGATTTCGTGTCCCTGGCGTTCGACAAGTCCGACGAGCCCCTCGCGGAGCAGTGCGGAATCGTCCGCGACAACTATTTTCACAGGTACCCCGATTCTCCAACATTCAATAGCAGTGGCATGGTGGCACGCAGCTCTGTGGGACCACCCTCGGGGCTGGATAGCTCAAGGGTTCCCCCGAAGGCAGCTAGCCGTTCCTTCATTCCAGACAGTCCCCGACCGGGGGTAATAACAGCCCCGCCCTGCCCCATATCCGTCACCGTAATGTGCAGGCTTTCGTCCGCGATAAGGAGAATAGCGGCGGGGCCACCATACTTTGCCGCATTGGTCAGAGCTTCGGATACGAAAAAGTATCCGGAGGCCGTGATTCCCTGCGGCAGGGAAGGTAGCGGGTGCGGGCACCGCACCTCCACCTGATCAAAGCGCCTTGCCAGGTCCCGGACTGCCGCTTCTAATCCCATATCTGTCAGCACCTGGGGATGGATACCATGAACCGTTTCCCTTAGTGCTTTGATCGCGAGCGCAGCATCGTCTTGAGCTGCGGAAATAAGTCTGCCTTCAACCGTGTTTGGGTCGAGGCTCAGGGAGGCTTCTCCCATTTTCATGTTTGCGGCCACCAGGTATTGCTGGGCTCCGTCGTGCAGGTCGCGTTCGATCCTGCGCCGTTCAATCTCGAATGCTCCCACAATTTCCCGGCGGGAGCGGCGTAGCTCTGCCAGGTTCTCCGCATAGTTCCCAGGCATGATCTCCCCACCATCGGCTTGACGGGTTCTGGTGAGCTGTAGGCCGAGGATGAGAATGACGGTGAAGGCCGTAAGGACGACCGCCCGGGGTCCCTCAAGCTGGAATTGTGCGGCAACGATACCGAGAACGGCAAGGCCGATGACCACGTTGAGGGCTCTGGGGGACATGGCTCTATCCTAGTGGGGTCAGGCCGAGGTGAGCAGTAGAGCTAGGTCCACCCATGGTTGGAACTGAGCTGGATGTTTAAAGCTGTCCGAAGAGGGTGGAATGGGAACCATGAAGAACACATTGAACGCAACCCACCTCGTGAAGACGTACGGGTCAGTCCGGGCCCTTGCCGATGTCTCGATCACTGTCGAGGGTGGCGAGTCTGTCGCCATCATGGGCCCCTCCGGTTCCGGTAAGTCCACCCTTCTCCACACCCTGTCGGGGATTCTCCGCCCCGATTCGGGCACCGTTCGCCTCGGCCCCGTCGATGTGACGAGCCTGTCGGATAAGGAACGGTCGACCCTGCGTCGCGAGCGCTTCGGCTTTGTTTTCCAGGATGGTCAGCTCGTTGATGAGCTCACTGCACGCGAGAACGTTGCATTCCCGCTTCTGCTGAGCGGCTGGAAGCGGAGCCGGGCGATGCGAGAGGCTGATCAGTGGCTGAGCCGCCTCGGCCTGAACGACATGGGTGGGCGTAAGCCGGGCGAGATGTCGGGCGGTCAGGCCCAGCGCGTTGCTATTGCACGTTCCCTCGTTCACAGCCCCGCTGTTGTCTTTGCCGACGAACCGACGGGTGCTCTTGATCAGGCTACCGGCCACGAGGTCATGCAGATTCTCACCACCGTGTGCCAGATGTCCAAGGCGACGCTCATTGTTGTCACGCACGACATGGAGGTGGCGAAGTGGTGTAACCGTCTCGTGGAGATCCGGGACGCCCTGATCCACGATGATCGCAAGCTTGGGGTAGGCCAGGCATGATCGGTATCTCTTCACGCCTCGCATGGTCGAGGATCACCACAAACCGGTCCGGCCTCGATGCTCTCGCGATCATCGCCTTTGCCGTTACAACGCTTCTAGCTTTGACGGTTGCTGGCGGCACCAGCATGTTCGTGGAGAGGCAGGCAAACCCACCGGAGTCTCTCACGGCGATTGCCGCGGCCTCCCCCTATCAGCCGTACGCCCCCGACATCGCGTCCCTTTACGTTTCCCTCGCAGTCATTGCCTGCGCGATTCTTGTCGTCCCGATCCTCAGCCTCGGTGCCGGTGCGGCACGGCTCGGCGCCTCCGGCAGGGCCAAGCGCCTCGCATCGCTCCGCCTGATCGGCATGACCGGCGGCGAGGTTGTCCTCATGTCGGTCATCGAGTCCCTCGTTCTCACAATCGCGGGAGCAGTCTTTGGTAGCTTCCTGTTCGCACTGAGCCTGCCGATCTGGAACTTCGTGTCCTTCCATGGCGAGTACCTGAGCCCCGCGGAAATGGTCGGACCCTGGTGGGTCAATCTTGCCGTTCTTGGAGTCATCCTTCTGCTGTCCGCAATCTCCACCGTGATCGGACTGCAGCGGGTTGTCATCAGCCCCCTCGGTGTTGCGAAGCGAGAAACCCCGAAGGCCCTGCAGTTCTGGCGAGTCATCGTCTTCTTCGCTGCCATCGTTATCTTCTTTGTTGGCACACAGAGCTTCAACGTCATTGACTCTCAGCTCATCGGCTTCTTCTTTGTCGGCATCCTTCTCATGATTGTTCTCTTTGCGGTGAACCTCATTGGCCCCTGGATAATTCAGATGGTGGCTAGGCCGTTCACGAAGACCTCCAATCCAGCATCGCTCCTGGCTTCCCGTCGGCTTATCGCACAGCCAAGGGACGCATGGCGGAACGTTGGTGGGCTTGCCTTCATCGGCTTTATCTCGGCTTTCACGATCACCATGCCGCAGGTTCCGGACGACCCGATTTTCAACCTTCAGCTCCGCGACGTTGGTACGGGCACCACGCTCACGATGCTCATCGGCCTGCTTGTTGCCGCCACATCGACACTGATCAACCAGGCTGCCTTTACCGTGGACCGGGCCGAGCAAACCGTGGCCCTCACCCGCATGGGAACCCCGCGTAAGGTCTTCGCGGGAGCCCGCTACCGCCAGGTGCTCCTGCCCTTGATTACGACCCTCGGGGTCTCCATCCCCCTCGGTATCCTCATCATGCGCACGATTCTGCTTGGCACGCCCGAGCTTGCCACCGAGTCAAGCAACGGGGTCACGCTCGCAATCGTCATCGTCCTCGGTATCGTCCTCTGCACGGCAGCGGCGGGAGCCTCCCGCCCCATCGAGTCAAAGATCCTCACCTCCGACTACCGAAGAAACGACTAAATCAACCGAGCACGCCATGTCATGAGCAGGGTCCGCACCGCAACCCTGGCCGCGTTGGCAGCTGGACACTAAAGATCTCTGGCAGGAACTTGGGAGTCATACCTGGCTCCTGCCAGAGGTCTATGTTTCGCCTTACCCCTGCGTGTTGAGCGAGCCAGGGTTCCCGACCGCCAGGGCTGACACGGTATTCACCTATTACCCAACCCAGACCGCTACCTCTGCGGTCAGGAGCCGTTCGCCTTCTTCGCGTAGAACCTGCCGAGGGTCTCTTCCTTCAGCTCCGCAAAGGTCCCGTTGTCGATAGAGTCTCGGATCGAGTCGACAAGCTTCACCGTGTAATACTCGTTGTGGATTGTAGCGAGGGTGTTGGCGATCATTTCTTTCGCCTTGAACGTGTGGTGCAGGTAGGCCTTCGTGTAATGCGTGCATGTGTAGCAGTCGCAACCCTCAACGAGCGGGCTGAAGTTCCTCTTAAATTCAGCTCTCGTGATGTTGAACCTGCCGTCGGGTGAGTAGATCGCAGCGTTGCGGGCCACGCGGGATGGGTTCACGCAGTCGAAGGTATCGGCACCCGCCTCGATCGCGGCAAACAGGTCGTCGGGCTCGGAGATTCCGAGGAGGTGGCGGGCCTTGTTCTCGGGAAGCTCTTCGCTCACCCATTCGACAATCGTTCCGAGATTTTCCTTCTCGAGGGCACCACCAATACCGAACCCATCGAAGGATTGACCATCAACTTCCATGGACCCCAGGTCCCGAGCCGCCTTCCGGCGAAGGTCCTCGTACTGAGCGCCCTGGATAACTCCAAAGAGCTGCTGGTAGGGCTTGTCGGCACGGGCGATCGTCAGCTGCTTGTGCGCAACGAGACAACGCTCCGCCCACAGTCTTGTCCGTTCAAGCGCTTCTTCCTGATATTCACGGGAGTTCAGCAACGTCGTAAGCTCGTCAAAGGCAAAGATGATGTCGGCACCGAGCTCGTGCTGGATCCTCATCGATACCTCGGACGTGAAACGTAGTTTCGTGCCGTCGAGATGGGAACGGAACGTCACACCGTCGTCATCAATGTGTGCGCGGCGGATCTTGTTCTCGGCTACCTCAAGATCCGAGCCATCGCGGCCCTTCTTACCCGTGCCGGCGAATTGTTCTGAGAGAACTTTCTTGTAGCCGGTTCCAAGGCTCATAACCTGGAATCCGCCCGAATCCGTATAGGTGGGGCCATCCCAGTTCATGAACTTCCCAAGCCCACCGGCCTCGTCGACAATGTCGGACCCAGGCTGGAGAAACAGGTGATAAGCATTGGCGAGAACCGCCTGCGCACCGATGTCTTTGATCGATTCCGGCAATACAGCTTTTACCGTTGCTTTTGTTCCCACGGGAATGAAAGCAGGGGTACGAATATCGCCGTGAGGGGTGTGGATCGTGCCCGTTCTCCCCTGGACTCCGTCGAGCCGCGAACCAACTGTGAACGTCACTGGATCTCCTCGTAGGCAGGTTCGTTTTTCTTCACCCAGGCTACAACCCGGTAGGTGATAGGCAGGAGCAGGAACTCAACAGCAACCTTGTAAACGTAGCCAACAATCATGAGGTTGAAGATCGTCGAGGCCGGCATGACACCAGCCCAGGCAACGAGGCAGAAGATCGCAGTGTCTGCCGCTTCACCGACAACCGTTGAGCCCAGCAGGCGCACCCACAGATTCTTCTCACCGTACTTCTGCTTAAGTTTCACCAGCACCCAAGAGTTCAGAAGCTGACCAACAACATAACCGGCAACCGAAGCAAGAACGATTCTGGGAACAAAGCCAAGAACCGCCTCAAAAGCTGCCTGGTTCTCGTAGTCAGCTGCCGGTGGCGCGATTTGCACCAGGTAGAACACGGCGGAAGCAATGATCGAAACAACGAGACCAAGGATGATGGCCTTCCGTGCCGGCTTAAAGCCGTACACCTCGGAGATCACGTCCCCCAGTACGTAAGTCAGCGGGAAGAGGATCGCTCCCCCATCGAAGATCAGTTCTCCACCAAACAGGTTGAGCTCGATGAGCTTGGTGGCTCCGATATTGGACAGGAGCAGGAAGGATACGAAAAGAACAACGATCGTGTCGTAGTGGCCGCGGCGGACCGGTGCAAAACGGGCAGACATTCAGACCTCGGGTACAGATAATGAAGGGTACTGATTCGGCGCTGCCACCACCGGAATCACGCATGATGCGTTGAGCGGATCGCTCCGCTCAGGCATAAGTGTAGCGAAAAAGAACAAGAATCAAGGGCGGGTCCGCTCTCGCCTGAATGATCTTCCCTGGTTGCGCACGTAGCTCCCGGACTAAGCACCTTGAATACCGGCACCTCGCTGAGCGGGAGTCCTCGCTTAGGGCGCGGTCGTGGAACACGTGCATTACAGGGTGGAGGTGGTGGAGAACTCCTCTCTTCTACTCTCGGGCATCCCCGCTCTGACCGTCACGACCAAAGCGTGAAACTACCGGCAAAATTCGAGTCCGTTCGGTTCCAGTTTCGCGGATCTGAACATCACGGAAAGCATCGAAAACGAAGGCTCGGGTAAACTTTGACTCGAGCTGTTCAGCCTCAAGTAGCTTCGCCATCACTTACTCGAAACGCATCGACTTATAGCTCCACAGTGACTCTTCAGCATCTCTGTCGATTGAAGTTTGGTTCAGAGAATTCTCGATGCCGTCCTTGTCGTTCCTCGAGGCAGGTGACGCATCAATCACAAGGGTAGTCCCAGCGCGGACCTTGAAAGGCGCAGAGTCTGCTTCCCAGGCTCTTGTCTGATCTTCATTTTCTCTGATGTGCTGGCAACCCGACAGAAGTCGGACTCGACCTAGGACCGTAGCATCGCTTGTCTCGGGAACTCAGCCACTGGCGGGGCTATTTTCCGCAAGTGTGAGTCCTGGCTTTTAGCCTTATCCAAATCTGGACAACGGTGACATCAATCACCCACCGGATCAAAAGTACTCCACCACTCCATCGCGCATTTGCTCAAGAGAGTGAACTCCCGGTCTCGGCCGCGAACTGCTGCTCCTGCCAGTCAGCGTAAGAGCTGCCGGCCGTTGATGCCAGGCTGGTTGTGAGTCAGTGCTCATGATTTGGAAGGTCGGTTCAAGATGACGATTGCGCCTGGTTTAACTGTTGAAGAAGTCCGCGATTTTGTGTACGAGTATGAACGCCAGCCCCATGGCAGCAAGCGTGCTTGGCTGGCAGTACAAGGCGTGAGCTGGGGCCGGTTCCGTAGGTGGCGCAACACGGTGTATGACGGGAGTGTGGACCGGGGACTGATTCCACGACAGGGTAGTGTTATGACAAGTCCCTCCCAATGACGCCATAGCGCGAAAAAGAATGCCATGCAGGAAGCTGAAAATGAGTGGCTCCGTGCACGTGTACAAGAGCTGGAAGCAACGAACGAGGCTTTGGGAAAAGCTATCGGGCTCTTGCATCAGTTGAGCGAGCAAGAGCCCGGACCATCACAGACGAACGAGCCGAGCAGTTCCTCATAGGCGAGAACGCGCTGGTGGTAGAGTTAACCCAGGTGACGGGTTCACAGCGAAAGGCTCTGGTATTGGCCGGGGTGGCACGCTCGACGTGGCAGTATCGCCACCATCCGCGGCCCAAGGTTAATGACCCGATCCCCCACTATGAACGGGACTCCCCAACACGGGTCAGTGCTCATGACCGGGAACGGATCGAGGAGTTCATACTCGCCGGCTGGGCCCGTGATGAATCAGTGGAACACTCATTTGCAGCGGCATGGGATTAGGGCGTGATGCTCGCTTCTGTGCGGACCTGGTAGCGGATCGGGGCAGAGTTAGAGCAGAGCCTACGCCCCAAGATCCCCACCAAGCGTGGCCGGGGTGGACCACGACAGGTGCCCGTCGTCTCAGCGACCAGGCCCGGCCAGGCATGGTCCTGGGATATCACCGATCTGCTTACCCCGTGGCGCTCGGTTGTACTCAAGGCCTACAAGATCACCGATATTTACTCGCGTGAGATCGTTGGCTACCGGGTCGAGGAACGTGAAGCCGACCATCTTGCCGTTGACATGTTTAAGACCGCGATCGCCCAGCACGGGGCACCCGAAGTCGTGCATGCGGACTCCGGGGGCTTGTCAAGTGAATTGTGTGTGGGTTTTATTTATGGGTAGTGCGGGATTCG
>NZ_JBQCYC010000037.1:0-8188 GCF_052087705.1 Flaviflexus sp.
CAGATATGCTGGGCACCCAACGAAAGTGGGTCACGCCTGATTGGCAGAGGATTTCACAATCCTTCGACTGGATAGAACTGACGCTGGGCGGATTCCTTACGACGTCCTGCCGCACTATCGAATTCGACGGCAGTATGTCAGCGGTCATCGGATGGACTCCCGGTGCGACGATCTTCTTCAATGGAGACCCCGATGAGTACTTAGGCTCGGCATCAATGTCGAGCCGTTAGCTACAGACTAATTCCCTCACCTGGGGGAGCGCATCAAGCCTTAGTGAACAGGCTCGTGTTTTCTTGCCGAGATACTAGCCAGAGCCACTCGGACAGGCAGACCGGCAGACGATGCGGCTCGCCCTTGACTTGTTGCAGTGACTTCAAAATAAGTGCTCCCAGTGCACGTCTACTTAGAGACCGGTTCACGTCCACCTTAATGAGATGAAAAGTGTGTTTGCGAAGCAGTTTTGCCGATTCAGCCACAAGACTCAGTTTCATGACGCCGATAGCCATGCGCTCCACACACGGTCAAATGTCAATCCTCAAAAGTTGCTGACTGCGGGCGCTGAGCCTACCCGCGGATGGGACAAACCTGGCACGATAGGTACATGGACGAGAAACCGATTGATCAGACGGACTCCTTCCCCGCGTGGGTGCCCGGGGCAGAGGCTGAAGCTCACGTGCCCGAGCCAGAAGTTCCTGAGCTCATCATCATTTCCGGTATGTCCGGCGCCGGTAAATCCCGCGCCGCGGCCGTCCTAGAAGACCTCGACTGGTACGTGGTCGACAACCTCCCGCCAAGGCTCCTCAAAGCATTGACGGGCCTCATGTCTCCCGGTAGTTCTGTCAACTGCGTTGCTGTCGTTGCGGACGTGCGCGGCGGAAAGTTCTTTGATGACCTCATCGCCGTTCTTGATGAGTTGCGTGACGCCGGTGTTGAGCACCGCATTCTCTTCCTCGACTGTGATGATGACGTATTGGTGCAGCGGTACGAATCCGTTCGTCGTCCCCACCCGCTGCAGGACACCGGCCGCCTGCTCGACGCTGTTCATGCCGAGCGGGAAGCAGTTAAGACTCTGCGGGGCCGAGCAGACGCAATCGTCGACACGACGGATATGTCGGTCCATGACCTGGCCCGCCACGTGCGACAGCTTGTTGCCGCCGAAGGTGAGCTCCAGACTCGAGTCACTGTCATGTCGTTCGGCTTCAAATATGGGCTTCCCATGGATGCGGATCACGTGGTTGATGTGCGCTTTATCTCCAACCCCTACTGGATTGGCGAGCTACGTAACCTCACGGGCCACGACAAGCCCGTCCAGGACTATGTCCTCACCCAGGATGGGGTTACGCATTTTGTTAATGGCTATATCGACCTGATTTCTGGAATCCTGTCCGGATACGAGAGGGAGCTGAAGCCGAATGTCTCCATTGCCATTGGGTGCACGGGCGGTAGGCACAGGAGCGTCGCCATTTCCGAGCGGGTTGCCGCCGGCCTGCGGGAGCGCGGCTCCCGGGTAGTCGTCGTCCACCGCGACCTCGGAAAGGAGTAGGCGATGCTACCCACCGGCTCCCGGGGCCCCAAAGTCGTGGCCTTCGGCGGGGGGCACGGCCTCTACGCCACCCTTTCCGCACTCCGCCACGTCACCGATAATCTCACGGCAGTTGTCACCGTGGCGGACGATGGTGGATCGTCGGGCAGGCTCCGCAGCGAGCTTGGAATCCTTCCGCCCGGTGACCTGCGCATGGCGCTGTCGGCGCTCTGTGACGATGACGAATGGGGGCACCTGTGGCGCGATGTTCTCCAACACCGCTACGTGACAGACGGCCCGCTCAATAACCATGCCACCGGCAATCTGCTGATCGCGGCACTGTGGAACCTTCTCGATGACCCGGTCAAGGGACTTGACGTTGTCGGCCGCCTCCTCAACGTACACGGCAGGGTCCTCCCCATGAGCAACGTGCCAATGGATATTGAGGCCGACGTTGACGACAACGGCCACCACAAGGTTATTCGCGGCCAGTCCCTGGTCGCAGTGGCTCCCGGGCGGGTTGAACAGGTACGCCTCATCCCCGAATCGGCCGACGCCCACCCCGAAGTGCTTGGTGCAATCCAGGACGCTGACTGGTGCGTGTTTGGGCCAGGCTCCTGGTACACGTCCGTCATCCCCCACCTGATGCTTCCCGAGATTCGTAATGCCCTCAAGAACTCGAACACGAAGATACTTTTGGCCCTGAACCTCACCAACGATGTTGAGACGAGCGACATGAGGCATGCTGATCATGTCACGAGCTTCGTCAAGTATTCCCGTGGGATCACGCCCACAGTGGTGCTTGCAGACCCAACATCAATCGATGACCTTTCCGCTCTCGATGAAGCTGTTGATGTCGTGGAAGCGAGGCTGGTTATGCGGCAAGTGAACCAAGCTGGGCGGGGTGATGTGCATGACCCGCTCCGGTTCGCCGCGGCCCTCCGAGACGCATTCGAGGGCACCATCACCGATGTATCGAGAGCCGACTGACCCGATAAAGGGGTAAGATCATTTAGCCCTCTGGGCTTTAATCTCTCAAGCAAAGGATGAGCTACACGAATGTCTGCCCTGACACCCGCCGTGAAAGATGAGCTGGCTTCAGTTGAATCCAGCATGGCCTCCGCGACGGTGGCTGAAATCGCCACGATGTTTCGGTTCGCAGGGGGCATTCACATCAACTCCGGCCGCGTTGCCCTCCAGGCTGAACTTGGTCATGCCGGTAGTGCACGCCGCCTGAGAGAACTCGTACACCGCGTCTACCGGGTTGAGCCAGAACTCCACACCGTGGCCAGCGGAAGCAGGGGAGCCCACCACTACGTCGTCCGCATCGGACGCGACGGTGAACGCATTGCCCGCCGTATTGGCCTCATCGATACGTACGGGCGTCCAGTCCGAGGTCTGCCGCCCACCGTCGTCGGCGGCTCCAAAGCTGACGCTGCTGCCTCGTGGCGCGGCGCGTTCCTGGCCCGCGGTGCCCTTCTTGAGCCGGGCCGCAACGCTTCCCTCGAAGTGATCTGCCCCGGCCTCGAAGCCTCATACGCCCTTGGCGGGCTGGCCCGCAGACTCGACATTACCTACCGCGCCCGCGAGTCCCGCGGTGCCTACCGGGTTGATATCCGGGAAGGCGACGGCATTGCCGCCATGCTTACCCGCATGGGAGCCAACGACGCCGTGATCCGCTGGGAGGAACTCCGCACCGTCCGGGAAGTTTCCGGAACGGCAAACAGGCTCGCCAACTTCGATGATGCGAACATGCGCAGAAGCGCCGACGCAGCCGTTATCGCAGTCATCAGGGTTAAGAGAGCCTTTGAGATCCTCGGTGACGACATTCCCGACAACCTTCGGGAGGCAGGGGAGTTCCGGATGAAGTACCCGGAAGATTCCTTGAACCTGCTGGGGGAGCGGCTCAACCCCGTCGCCACGAAGGACGCTGTCGCCGGCCGGCTCCGCAGGCTGAATACGATGGCGGACAAGAAGGCAGCCGAACTTGGGATTCCCAATACGGTGGATGCGGTTAACGATCTGCATCGCCGCAGAGGCTAATTTGATGGTCCATCGACCATTGCTGTAAGCCCACCGAGAACATTTTCACCAAAACCTATTGGTCCCATATAGAAAATCCCTAAAGCTTGTATACTTAATTGTGGATCGGCCGGCCTACGTCGACCGTGAAGGATGAAGCCCCTTGGCTTCCCCAGACCAATCAATATATGTGCGCGAAGGGTCGCGCACGAGGAGGAATAGAGTGACTATTCGCGTTGGTATTAATGGCTTTGGCCGCATCGGCCGTAACTTCACCCGTGCAGTGCTGGAGTCCGGCGCCGACATCGAGATCGTTGCAGTTAACGACCTGACCGATAACGACACCCTCGCCCACCTGCTGAAGTACGACTCGATCCTCGGCACGCTCAAGGAAGAGGTCTCCGCTTCCGGTGACTCGATCACCGTTGCAGGCAAGACGATCAAGGCCCTCGAAGAGCGCGATCCCGCGAAGCTCCCCTGGGGCGAGCTCGGCGTTGACGTCGTCATCGAGTCGACCGGTCGCTTCACCGACGGCGACTCCGCTAAGGCACACATCGAAGCTGGCGCCAAGAAGGTCATCCTCTCGGCCCCCGGCAAGAACATTGACGCAACGTTCGTCATGGGTGTGAACGAGAACGAGTACGATCCCGAGAACCACAACATCATCTCGAACGCATCCTGCACGACCAACTGCCTCGCACCCCTTGCGAAGGTCATGCACGAAGAGTTCGGCATTGTCCGCGGCCTCATGACCACGGTTCACGCCTACACCGCTGACCAGAACCTCCAGGACGGCCCGCACAAGGACCTCCGTCGCGCCCGCGCCGCAGCCCTCTCCATCATCCCGACCTCGACCGGTGCTGCACAGGCTGTTGCTCTCGTGCTCCCCGAGCTCAAGGGCAAGTTCGATGGCTACGCACTCCGCGTTCCCACCCCGACCGGTTCTGCAACCGACCTCACCTTCACCGCTGAGAAGGAGGTCTCCGTCGAGGCCGTTAACGCAGCAGTGAAGAAGGCTGCTGAGACCGAGGGCCTCAAGGGGATCCTCGTCTACACCGAGGACCCGATTGTTTCGAAGGACATCGAGGGCCACCCGGCTTCGTCGATCTTCGACTCCGGCCTCACAAAGGTCATCGGCGACCAGGTCAAGGTTGTCTCCTGGTACGACAACGAGTGGGGCTACGCTAACCGCGTTGTCGACCTCGCTGTCCTCGTCGGCTCGAAGCTCTGAACTCTAGGTAGTTAAGACTGACGCCCGCGCCACCCATCCCGGGTACGCGGGCGTCATTCTTGGAAGGAACACTATGAAGACTCTTGAATCCCTGGGCGACGTACGCGGCAAGACCGTTCTCGTCCGCTCCGACTTCAACGTCCCGCTCGACGGCGACACCATCACCGACGATGGTCGTATCAAAGCGGCGCTCCCGACTCTGACCCGCCTCGCAGAAGCTGGCGCGAAGGTTCTGGTCATGGCGCATCTGGGCCGTCCGAAGGGCAAGCCGGACCCCAAGTTCTCCCTCGCCCCGGTTGCTAAGCGCCTCGGCGAGCTCGTCGGCCAGGACGTTGTCCTTGCCGAAGACACCGTTGGCGAAAGCGCCAAGCAGGTAGCCGCCTCCCTCGAAGAAGGCCAGATCGCCCTCGTCGAAAACGTTCGTTTCGACGGCCGCGAAACCTCGAAGGACGACGCGGAGCGCTCCGCACTTGCCGAGGAGTACGCGGCACTTGCTGATCTCTACGTTTCGGATGGCTTCGGTGTTGTTCACCGTAAGCAGGCCTCCGTGTACGACATCGCCCAGAAGCTGCCCTCGGCGGCCGGCGAGCTCGTCTTCAAGGAGATCGACTCCCTGTCGAAGGCAACGAACAACCCGGATCGTCCCTACGTTGTGATCCTCGGCGGTTCGAAGGTTTCCGACAAGCTTGGTGTCATCAAGAATCTCCTTGAAAAGGCTGATCGCCTCCTCATCGGCGGCGGCATGGCATTCACCTTCCTTAAGGCACAGGGCTACGGCGTTGGCTCCTCCCTCCTCGAAGAGGACCAGGTCGACACCGTCAAGGGCTACCTCGAAACCGCCAAGGAACGCGGCGTTGAGATTGTTCTGCCCGTCGACGTCGTCGTCGCACCCGAGTTCAAGGCAGACGCACCGGCAACGGTCGTTGACGCCGACTCGATC
Source organism: Flaviflexus sp. (assembly GCF_052087705.1). Lineage (NCBI taxonomy): Bacteria > Bacillati > Actinomycetota > Actinomycetes > Actinomycetales > Actinomycetaceae > Flaviflexus > Flaviflexus sp. The sequence goes on from NZ_JBQCYC010000037.1 coordinate 5,716, forward strand.
CCGGACGACCAGATGGGTCTCGACATTGGCCCGAAGTCGGCCGAGCTCTATGCCTCGAAGATCGCTGACGCGAAGACCGTTGTCTGGAACGGCCCCATGGGCGTGTTCGAGTTCGACGCGTTCGCAGGCGGCACCAAGGCCGTTGCTCAGGCTATGTCTGATGGCTCCGGCTACTCAATCGTCGGTGGAGGAGACTCCGCCGCAGCAGTTCGCACTCTCGGTTTCGACGAGGCGACCTTCTCCCACATTTCCACCGGCGGTGGCGCCTCCCTCGAATTCCTCGAGGGCAAGGACCTGCCGGGCATCTCAATCCTGGAGGACTAAATGGCACGCACCCCGCTTATGGCAGGCAACTGGAAGATGAACCTCGATCACCTCGAGGCTAATCAGCTCGTCCAGAAGCTTGCATGGACATTGAAGGACATGAAGCACGACTACTCGCAGGTCGAAGTTGTTGTTGTTCCGCCTTTCACCGATCTCCGCACCGTCCAGACCGTTGTCGACGCTGACAAGCTCGAAATCGGTTACGGCTCGCAGGACATCTCCGCCCACGACGGCGGAGCATACACCGGCGAGATCTCGGCCTCGATGTTGACCGCACTCGGCGTCACCTACGCCGTTATCGGACACTCGGAGCGCCGCGAATACCACAACGAGTCCGACGAACTGGTCAACGCGAAGTCGCGGAAGGCCATCGCCGCCGGCATCACCCCCATTATCTGCGTTGGTGAGGGCCTTGACATCCGTAAGGCAGGCGACCAGGTATCATTCACGCTCGCTCAGGTTGAGGGCGCTCTCAAGGACATCGCTGCGGAGAACGTTGCAAAGCTCGTCATTGCCTACGAGCCCGTCTGGGCCATTGGCACCGGCGAGGTTGCAACCCCGGCTGACGCTCAGGAAGTCTGCGGAGCGATCCGCGAAAAGATTGCTGAGCTGTACGACCGGGAGACCGCCGACGCCACCCGTATCCTCTACGGTGGTTCCGTCAAGTCGTCGAACATCGATGACATCATGGCCGAGAAGGACGTTGACGGTGCACTCGTTGGTGGAGCATCGCTCCAGGCCGACGAGTTCGCCAAGATCGTTCGCTACAACGGTTAGGCTGACCCGTTCGGGTCGTCTACACTAGACTCGGACCGAAAGGACATCGTGGACATTCTTAAAACGATCATCACCGTACTTCTGGTGATCACCTCACTGTTGCTAGTACTCTCCATCCTGCTCCACAAGGGCAAGGGCGGAGGCGTCTCCGACATGTTCGGCGGCGGAATGTCGACGGCCATGCGTTCATCGGGCGTGGCTGAGCGGAACCTTAACCGCATCACGGTCGGCATCGCAGTCACGTGGGGCGTCTGCATTATCCTCTACGGTCTCATCGTCAAGTTCCTTTAGACGACCAAGACATGAAGTTCCTCCCGGGCATTGCCTGGGAGGAACTTTTGGTACGAGTGCGGGTAACAATGTGCGCGGAGGGTTGCTGAAGAGACCGAGCTCCTCGATAGGATCGCTATCCATCCCTGGATCCCTGTGTTAAGACTGTTGGCTCCGCCTTGGGATGTTTCAAGCAACGTTAGGTTGCCGTACGCGTGCGATAACAAGGCTGATAGTGGTGAAAGCTACGCCGATATTATGTCCTACAAGACAGCGATGCGGTTAGCAATGCGCCACCGTAGTCCACGACCTGATTCAGTCCAATGATGAGGTGCCAGCGGCGAGCGGATCTAGGAGGTCGCAGAGGCCTGGGTGCTACCCGGATGACGATTATCGCTTTAGTTGTGCTTCGCACGGCATATGCGGCACTAATCGGTGCGGTTCTCGGTGTTGTCATGGGAGGCATTATCACCGGACGCATGGATGCTTTGCCCCCGGTCGATTTCATGATTGGAGTCGGGATTTTGTCGGTTATCGCACCCTTAGTGTCAACCCTTCCACCCGCCGTATATGCGGCTCACCGCGATCCGGTTGGAGTTCTACGGACGCCATAATCGAAACCGGTAGATCTTGATTACCTCGGCTTTGTATCAGCAAAGGGTATGTCAACAAGTTAACGGGAAAGCTGCTCGGGTTAAGACAATGCGTTAATAGAAGAATTTGTCACATCTTCTATGGGCTCTAGTATTCCAGGCGATCTGAGGGGCTTACGGATGGAACTTTCTTCACGCAAATTCGTGCGTTCCGAGTCATCTTCTATTCTTGGCGGATCAGTCCAGCCACCAGGTGTCCGCGTCGATCAAACAATGGCTCCGAATTGTCAGCGCACGCTCAAGCGCGGCGAAGATGCCCGCAACGAGGAGCGTGCCGTTGAGCCAGCCGGGAAGATTTATTGGGGAAACGAAGGTTCCGATGTTCTCGGCAACCCATTCAATCTCTGAAATCCGCTGCACGAGCAAAGGTATGAATACGGCAAGGCCGATGAGGAGGGTTGCTATGGCGGTCCAGGAGATGATGCGGGATGCCAGGGGGTGTCGGCGAT
>NZ_JBQCYC010000038.1:0-8024 GCF_052087705.1 Flaviflexus sp.
CAGTGGTCCGAGTCCAGCCTTCAGTCGGGCAAGGGCGCTCAGTGTTTGCGGCGGAAGAGTCTTCATCTTCTCGACGAGGGCAGCAACGCGTTTGTCCTGGCTACTACTCGCGTCCATCAGGTCAATCTGGGGTTGTGGAGGTGAATCTAGCCGGACGTGGGTCCACGACACCGAGTACTGGAGTTCCAGCCTGTCGGCTTCCGAAATGAAGTACCCGCGGACTCGAGCACGAGTATCGCCCGGCGGATTGGTTTTGGCGCTTGCGATCTCTTCCGGATCAAAGAGTGTCTTCAGGTTCCCTGCTTGCCGTAGCCGATCCGCGAGGCCGTGTTTTTCATCGATGTCATGGAAGGCCAGGTTAAGTCGAGAAATAAGAGGGGAGGTTAAATCAAGTTGATGCTTCGCCGCGGCTTGCGTGAGAAGGCCGCGTTTGCAGACCCAGTCCACCGAGTCTGAAATTGACCGGCTATCGCCAGCCTTGAGGCAATTGATCATGTGGCGGATATCCGAGAGTTCGCTACTGCCCTGTTCTTCGCACCGCTGCAGGACATGCTCTTGTAACTTGAGGGCTGTCGTCGTGCCCCCGTCGGCAAGATCGAGGGCCGTGTCGGGGCCCAGTCGTGATGTGTCTCGGAGGGCAGCGATTGGGTCTGCCAGTGCGAGGTCCGCGAGCGTGCCCCCGCCTTCGAGATAGTCGAGAACGGCGGATGTGTAGCGTAGCTTCATCTCGGTTGCGGTCTCGGCCATGTTTGAGTCGCCGAATGTCACCTGCAGCCTGGCATACTTTTCCGCATCAGCATGTGCTTCCTCTCGGGTGACGATAAGGGGGCGTTGCTTGGTGGGATCTGCCGAGGTCACCTGGTGAATGTGAAACGCGCGCGGGGAGAGGACATAATTCCCCTTGGCGTCAATGCCGCCCGCACCCGTCAAGATGATTCGGGTGACAAGAAAGGAAATGAAGCCCGGGTCGAGAGACTCAATGGTTTCTCGCAAGACCTGATAGTTCTCGTGACACCCGAACGTCGCATCACCCGAATCGGTGTTGGTCTTGAGCAAATGAAGTCGAATGTTCTTTATTGCAAGCCGTTCGTTCGCGGCGTTCAATAGGTCGAGTAGAAGGTGCTCACCTGCACGATCATTAACCGCCACATCGCGAGCATTGGAGCATTCGGCCGTCGCATACTCCGGGTGAGATCCGAGGTCCACGTATAGCCTTCCCCCGTTGGACAAATAGCGGTTGCGTGCGCGATTCTGGGTGCTTGTGCCGCGGAAAAGCTCGTCGATGCATTCCGCGGGTGACAGCGGGGAAGTGTCCTTTCCCTGCTCCGGGATGATCCGATGCGAGACAATCGCATACTCGGTCTCGAGCCCCAGGATGCGGGGAAGGTGGCCCGAACGGGTCACTGACCGCCCTCCTGAATGAAGCCTCGGACGAATGTCACGGCATTCTCCTCGAGGATGTCATCAATGTCGTTGAGGACGGCACTGAAATCCTGGGCGGCAGCCGATGATGGTACGGGTGGTGGCTCGCTACCTTCCGGCTCCCGATCCTGACGGTGCTTAAAACTCTGGTTCTCAGTCATCGTGCTCCAACTTTCGCGTAGACATCTGGGTCGGCAAGAATGTTTTGCCCGGTGTCGCCAACCAGGTCGAGAACCTCTTCGACAGACTGACAGGCGTTGAGCTTATCCTCCAATTGCATCGCGGACCCGGCGTCGGGGCTGGTCATGGGGATGCGGATGAGCTTACCGCCATTGAGTTCAACAACGATTGAATGCCACGATGCTGAATATATCTGCCCAGGAAACCGGCGAATGAGTTCGCCACGGAACCACGCTCGTGTCCCGGCCGGGGGAGTGAACTCAGCGTGCTCAATCCATGAATCTGCTTCCATCGTTTCAAGGATTCCTCGCTCGGTGAGCTTATCCGGTAGAGATTTCTCCTTGCGTACGTCACTCCATTGAAGATCCATAGCCATAAGCTCGGGAGCGTCCCAGTCGAGACCATCGCGGGAGCGCCGTGCCTCGAGCAGGGCAAGTTTTGTTGCCCACTCGATATCGCCAACCGTTTGCCGCCAATCGTCAGCGAGTAAACCGATCATGTCCCGCCACCTGTAAAGGATGTCGGACGTCTCCACATCGGGGCTCCGGCCGTTGTGGTACTCGATGAGACACGCATCCACCGTGCGCTGGTATGTGCTTTGAATGTCCAGGGCTGTCATCCGGTTACCGTCCGCAAGTTCAAGCTCCTGCGACAGCGAGAGGTCGCGAGATACGACCTTCACGGCCGCAACGGGGTCCTTCAGCTCAAGAGCTTTCCACTCATCTGGCAAACCGTTCGTTTCGAGTACCCACAGAAGAAGTGATGTCATGCCAAGCTTGAGAAGCGTGTTTGACGGTACGCAGTTTGCGTCTCCGCTGATCACGTGGAGCCGGCGATGAAGGTGCGGCTCGGCGTGCGGCTCATCCCTCGTATTGACGATCGGCCGATCGTACGTCGTGGTTGGTCCGATGATTGACTCGATGTAGTCCGCACGCTGTGACATCTGGTATCCGGCTTCCTCGGACGCCTGTCCGAGTCCTACCCGGCCCGCCCCTACAAGTATTGGGCGGGTGACGAGGAACGGGATGAGGGCGGCTACGATGTCGTCGAAAGGTACTGCTCGGTCAACGAGATAGTTTTCGTGACAGCCATACGATGAGCCTTTACCGTCGACATTGTTCTTGTAGATTGCGGGGCTGGTGCCGGTCACTTCCTGCAACTGGGCCATTGCCCGTTGCATGACGAGCTCGCCCGCCCTGTCGTACATAACTGTTTGACGGGGCCCTAAGCACTCTGGCGAAGCATATTCGGGGTGGGAATGATCAACATAGAAACGGGCACCATTGTGCAGAACTTTCGTGGTGCCGCGCTGCCACGATCGTTCTTGTGCGGTGAGAGACGCTACCTGATGGATGTTGTTTCGACTGGCGATATGCTCCCGACTGATGGTCGGGTGGCGAGTGTCCAACATTGGCATTTCGCCCGCTAGATCCCATGCCACATCGTCGGTGTGACCGAGCTTGCTGGTAGCCCGCGTGTATGCGGAGATGATCTCCCTCGACATTGCTTCGGAGGTTGCTTCAGGATTATCGGGGTGCGAGATTCCATATTCGGTCTCGATCCCCATGATTCTTCGAACGGTCATGTGTTCCTCAAAAGGTGGACCCGCGAAATGCGTTGGCCGCGGCGACCAATGATTCTTTCCCAGTTCTCAAGGGTCCCGGTTGAATGAAGGCTTGCATTCTCACTGACTTCGGCGGTCACGGCTTGCAGAATGTGTTCGCGGGAGATCCCGCCAGGCAGTCCATTGAGCTGGTCCTTAATTGACAGTCTCTTTGCGCGATCCACAATGTTTGTCAGCATCGCTCCAGAAGAGAAATCTTGAGCATAAAGAATCTCGGTGTCGCCTGAATCGAACGTGACTTCGACCAGTGCGGAATCGTTGCTGCGCACGTAAAGACTGTCGACGATCGTTTGGATAAGGGAGTTAACAGCTCCTTCGCGAGAGCCGGCACGGGCAATCTCGGAGTCGGCGAGCGGCAGTTCCGGTACCAAATATTTGGCGAGAATATCGGCAGCTGCCTTCTTGTCTGGGCGTGAGATTTTGATCTTAACATCGAGGCGACCCGGCCGGATGATAGCGGGATCGATCATGTCCTCACGGTTCGTAGCGCCGATAACGATGACGTTTTCCAGCTCTTCAACGCCATCAAGTTCGGCAAGGAGCTGAGGCACGATCGTTGTTTCAACATCGGAGGACCGACCGGTCCCGCGCGTGCGGAACAGGGAATCCATCTCGTCGAAGAACACAATGACCGGCATGCCGCCCTTTGCGCGTTGCCGGGCACGGGAAAAAATTTTTCTGATTTGTTGCTCGGTTTCGCCAACATACTTGGTGAGTAGCTCCGGTCCCTTGACCGAAATGAAGTACGACCGCGCCTCGGATTCGCCGGATCTTGCTGCCGCTGTGCGCGCCAGGGAAGTTGCGACAGCTTTTGCGATCAGGGTTTTGCCGCACCCGGGTGGGCCGTAGAGCAGGATGCCCTTGGGTGCTCGGAGCTGATGGGCACGATAGTGACTGGGGTAAAGGAACGGAACCTCGATTGCCTCTCTAATATCTGAGATTGCGCCACTCAGTCCACCAACATCGGCGTAGTCGACGTCCGGGATCTCTTCGAGCATCAGTTCTTCGGTGTCTTCCCGCTGAAGTCGTTCGTAGGCAAAGCCGCCCCGCACGTCGGCACGAACAGTGTCGCCGGGCCGAACCTTCGGCTTCCCTCCGGCGGTCATGAGACTCTCGGCGAGCCGGAGCACCTTCTCTTCCTCGTCTCGTAACCGCACGGTGATGCGACTATCGCTCAAGAAATCCGTGACCATGACAAGATCGCCAACTTCGTCGAAGCTCTCGCTCGAAATCACGCACATATGCTCGTTGAGAATAACCTCGCGACCGGGATAAAGGCAGGCGCGGGGTACGGTATCCGCCACGGCGCAACGAAGTTTCCGACCGCTAACAATGACATCAACGGTGCGCTCTGGCTTATTGGTGGCTGCGATGACGCCAAACGTGTTGGGTGCGGTAGTTAGCTGGCGGACCTGGTCGTGAAGGGCGGCTAGCTCTTGACGAGAGGCGCGCAACGCCGATGCCAGCCGGGCATTGTTTCGGACAAGCGTGTCGTAGTCGGCAGACACGTCTTCGACCTGCGCTGCCGAGTCCTTATCGTTCACACTTGTGGTAGCTGAAGAATTATCCATGCGATCGTCCCTGACCTCATCTCAAAATTTCTAGCACAAGCGTACCATTCTGTGCGATTATTGGTTTGGGACCTTCGGGTAAAAGCAGATTATGCCACGAGTTCGCGGACTGGCAGATCTGCATGGTTCCCCGGTTTGACCATGGCTTTGGGTTAGGATCGGGCACGTAGTAGGCGCAAGTGGCGGAGGAGGGAAGAAGCGTGACCGGGTCGGCGCGATTGACTAAGGGCGAGCAGCGACGGCAGTCCATCGTGGAGGCTGCCGCAAAGATACTCAATGAAGAAGGGCCTGCCGGCGTAACTCATCGAAAAGTGGCGACGCGAGCGTCAGCCTCCCTTTCTGCGACAACGTACTATTTTACGGGGCTCGACGACCTGCTGGGGCAGGCCGCTACTTTAAACTTTGCTCGCTGGGTCGCTCGCGCTAACCGTGTTGTTGAAACTCTCGAAGAGAGCGGTCCGCCGCAGTCGGTGGATCAAGCTGTTGATGTGATCCTGCGAGCCTGCCTCCCCGAGGATGAAAATCTGGAGAACCACTACGTCCAACTGGTTGCGGCCACGGAATTCCCGGAAGTTCACAAGCAGTACAACAAGAGCCGAAACCTTCTTGATGAGGCCATTGAGCAGGTCCTGTCGTGGATGAAAAGTTCTGTTTCGGCCCAACTCGTGTTGACGATTGTTGACGGCGCTGCTGTACAGGCAATTTCTGAAGGCCGGGATGTTCGCGAAACTGCACGTGAGCGAGTACGCGAGTTCTTCATCCGTGTCGGCGCAATCCCCCTGAAATGATTCGAAGGTGCTGGGTGACGGATCCTCTACGGGCAGTCACCTAGAACTCCCACTGGATGCTGGGTTACGTTCTCCAGAATCCCCGGAGGCTCGTGGTACTGGGGTCCGGAGGTTCGGGGTACTAGGAGAATCGTGTACGTCAGGTTGCCGCAGTGTGAAGACGGCCAGATTGCCTGTGCGGTCTATAATCAGAAGTTTGAACTGGGCCGACTTAGAAGGTTGTTTCCGTCGGAGTTGGGTAATTCTGAATTAGCGCCTTGAGCTGGTTGAAGTCAGCAGCATAGCGGTAGGCGAATCGCTTAAAATTGGGGTCCTTCGAGTAGGAGAGCGGGTGCACTGGGCGACGCTTAAGCATGAGCTTTACAAGGTGCTTACGCAGGTCCTTGTCCCTGACCCAGCGGAGCACCGTTACCGGTGGAACAAAAGCATAAACGCCTTCTTTTTCGGCAACGATGGGAGGAAGCGCAATGTCGTCAATGAAGTCGGCAACCATAGCCCGGGCCAGGTTTACGCCTCCAACCACGGAATAGTAGGAGCCGCGACCCCATCTCGGATTCACGTCGAGAACGTGCGGCATATTGGTGCGGGAATCAATCTTGATGTCGATTGAGAAAAAGCCACGAAGTCCGAGAGCATCAATCATTTCCCCGGCTATTCGACGGAGTTCCGGGTGGTCGGTGACGTGAATAATCCCGGCATTACCAATGAATGAACTCTGGTGCAGGCCAAGTATCTGGCGACCGGTGGCGATAGCGGTGATGATGCCGCGGGAATCAACATAGCCCGTCACAATCCATGACTGCGTGTCATCACCCACCACCATGTCCTGGACAAGCATGACACCCGAGAATCCTGCGTCTTGGATCTTGGCCAGGGTTTTCATGGCCGAATCGAGATCGGGTGCGTCGTAGGCCTTGCGCTGGCCAGGGAACTGTAACTTGCCGTAGTCCATCCCACCATCGCGAGGTTTAATAACAGCGGGGAACGTAATCGATTCCAGGAGCCCCGGCCATGTCCCTGCATCCGTATCCAGGGGGACCGGAACCGTTGTTATTGTGGGAAGCCCACGTTCTTTGCAGATCGCGTTGATGACGGCCTTGTCGGATGCTCGCTCGACCGTTTCCGTGGGCGCAAGTGGAATGACATAGCCGGCCTTCTCTAACCGGTCGCGGTAGTTGAGGACAAGATCTACGTCCCGATCCATGAACGGCATGATGATTGGGGTTCGGTCTGTGTCAGCGATCTTCTCGAGAGTTTCGATCATGAGCTGATCGTTGAGGGTGCCGCCCCGACCAACATAGACAGGATCGATGATGTTCGAATGGGAAATAGACCCGCGCGACATGCCGGAAACGCTGACCGAAGTGCATCCGAAAGCTTCGTGGAACATTCTCGCGCACGAATAGGTGCCAACATCCGTGCCGAGGAGAACGGGCATGAGTTCCGGTCGAGAGATTGCCATAGATCGAGTCTGCCACAGCCGGGGCAGGCGATGCTTGATAGAAGATTCCCGTTTCTGCTGATAAGCAAATCTGTTCCGGATAAGAACCGGTTTGCTTAGCATGGTGTGGATCAACCAAGAGATGGGTGAAGTATGAGCGCGGATATGCGTATTGACCTCTGGACAGACATCGTGTGCCCGTTCTGCTACATCGGCGAAGCCCGCCTTAGGCGTGCACTTGAAGAAGAAGGAATCACCGCTGATATTCGGTTCCGTTCGTTTGAGCTTGACCCCACCGTGACCGAACCCGTGAGCGGCATGGACCACCTTGCGGCAGGCAAGGGTGTGGCCCGCGAGCAGGTGGAGCAGATGGAAGGTCAGATGCGCCAGATGGCGGAGGTTGAAGGCCTCACGTACGAAACCGACCGCATGATGGGACCAACGGTTCCCGCCCACCGGATCGCCCAGTACGCGACCCAGCAGGGAACCGACAAGGGCGTGGCCTACTTCCGGGCAGTTCAGACCGGATACTTCGAAGGCAAGCTCAACCCTTTCGACACCGAGGCTCTCCTCGATGTTGCAGAACAGCAGGGCCTCGATCGTGAAGGCGCAGCGGCTGCCCTGGAGGATGAGCGGTACCTGACCCTGGTGCGACAGGACCAGCAGATTGCCCGGCAACTTGGCGTCAACGGAGTTCCCTACATTCTTCTTGACCAGAAGCTTGCCATTCCCGGAGCTGTCAGCCTTGACCAGTTCATCGGAGCTCTCCGCCAGGTTAAGGAGCTCGCATGACCTCCGGCTTTGACGGGCTCGGCCTCTCCAAACTCGTCACCCTTGAAGGTGCCGAAGGTGACGTCTGCGGACCTGACGGATGTATGCCGGCCGACCTCGGCAGCGCTCAGCAGAACGTCACTATTGGCGAAGCGGGAGTGGCCGGTGCGGTTGCCGCCGGATTCGGTACAACTTCAGATGAGCAGGAAGGCTTCGCGGACAAGTAA
>NZ_JBQCYC010000039.1:0-7530 GCF_052087705.1 Flaviflexus sp.
CGGTCAGGTCTACCCGATTCTTGCGGAACCAGGTGAAAACAGTCTGACAGTCATAGCTGTCACCAACGGTCCCGATCGAGGGCGTCGCTCCGATCTCAGCAAGACGCTCACCGTAACGAATCGACGTGAATTGTGTGGGTTCAATCGGTCGTTGCAACACTGCTGTTCAGGGTTGATTGTAGCTGCTCGGTCAGTACCTCGGTGGGGGTTCGAAATCCCAAGATTTTTCGGGGTCGGTTGTTCAGCGCTAGAGCGACGGCTTCGAGGTCGTGGGCGTCCCACCTGGATAGGTCGGTGCCTTTGGGGAAGTACTGGCGCAGGAGCCCGTTGCTGTTCTCGTTCGTGGGCCGTTGCCAGGGCGAGTGCGGATCGGCGAAGTACACCTTGGTGCCGGTATCGAGGGTGAAGGCAGCGTGGTCAGCCATCTCGGTACCTCGGTCCCACGTCAGCGTGCGGCGCAATTGTAGCGGCAGACGGGTCATTGAGGTTTGCAGGGCTGTGTTCATCGCTTCGGCTCCGTATCCGCCCAGAGCGGGTCCGTTCTTGGTGGGAGCAACTTTGCCCCACCGGGGGTCTCGGGGCAGGTGCACCAGCAGGATACTGCGAGAGCGTCGCTCCACCACGGTGCCGATGGCCGAGCGTCCAGTGCCGATGATCAAGTCTCCTTCCCAGTGTCCTGGCACAGCGCGGTCTTCGGCTTCGGCAGGGCGCTGGGATATCATCACCGCCTTGGTGACGTGCCCGTGGGGTTTGTTCCTCCGCTGGGTCCGTGCCCGAGGTTTACGAACTGCCCGCCCAGTGCGCAACGCCGCGACGAGCTCTCGTTTGAGTGCCCCACGTGCCTCGATGTACAAGGATTGATAGATCGCTTCATGACTGATTCTCATGCTCTCATCATCAGGGAAATCGATCTTCAGGCGTTGCGATATCTGTTCCGGACTCCACGCAGTGAACCACTTACGGTCCGCCCGGCGCGGCTTGCCCACACCCTTCCACGCCGGGGTGTGCGGACCGGGCACGACTTGATCGTCCTCGTCGTGGAGCATCCCGGCAAGCCGATCCTCCACGTACTGTCGAAGGCGTAGGTTGGTGGCGAGCTTAGCTACCTTTGGGCGCTTCGCCGCTTCCTGGGCCTTCCACTGGGCCACCACAGCGCGCTACCCCCGATCCCATCGCGGGTAGCGGCGTTTCGTCGCAGCTCCCGAGAGATCGTCGAAGGATCTCGCCCCAAGCGGCGAGCGATCTCGCGCACCCCCGTCTCCTTCGCGTTCAAGATGGCGATCTCCTCACGCTCTTCAAATGACAGATACCGCCCCGTAGGCTCATCTAGGCTCAAAGGTCTCTTCCCACCAGCATGGCCGAACCACCTGGATCCCACCGGCACTGACACCCCCACCCGCACCGCAGCCTCCGCGGTAGTGATACCAGTAGCGATCAACGTCCAGAACTGACGCTGCACCGCCCGCGACGGGGCCGGCCGCCCTGGGGACCGCATCGGTGGACGCAACGCCCGATCCGCACGCCACTGACGACGCACCTCCATTGGCATATCACTGGTCTTCTTACTCCAGTCCGCAGTAGCCATCGTCTTACACCTCTTTCATCAAGGTGTTGCGACAATCGATTGAATCCGCCTTGGCTGCCCGCATCGCTGTGGCAACGCAGCTCTGGAAGATGCCTGCCCCGTGACCAGCGGGCCATCTCGATCGCATCAAGCACCGTCCCGGTTTTCATGTTCGATGCACACCGCCATCCCACAATCGCGCGACTGAACGCGTCAATGATGAAGCAGACATAAGCGACGCCCTGCCAGGTCGGCACGAACGTCAAATCCGTAACCCACAACTGGTTCGGCGCGGCAGCACTGAATACGCGGTTCACGAGATCGGGGTGCCGTGGTGCTTTCGGATCAGGCTTCGTGGTCTTGCGCCGTTTCGCGCGACGCACCCCTTCAATCTCGAGAATCTTCATGAGCCTTGCGACCTGGTCACGACCGATCTCGATGCCAGCACGTTTCGCGGCTTTCCAGAGCTTGCGCACCCCATACACGGAGTAGTTCGCCTCCCAGATTTCAAGCAGCCGTGGCGCGACCTCCGTATCCCGAATTTGCCGGGCTGATGCTGGCCTGCCGTTCGCGGCGTAATACGTAGACGGGGTCACCTGCAATACTTTGCAGATGCGCTCGACCCCGAGCCGCCGACCAGCGACGATATCGTCCTTATTCGCGTTAATAAACCGCACTAGTTCCGATGTTGGCGGTCGAGCTCCGCCCCGAAGAAAGACGCGGCCCGTTTCAAGATTTCATTCGCGCGCTTGAGCTCACGCACCTCTTGCTCGAGTTCTCGCATTCGTGTTTGATCATCGGTCGTGACTCCGGCTTTGACTCCGTCATCGATGTCGCTTGGCGCACCCACGCTCGTACCGACTCGACCCCGTAGCCGAGCTGTTCTGCGACGCGCGATGTCGTTCCTTGGCTCGTACCAAGCTCGGCACGGAGGGTACGCACCATCCTGACTGCAGCGGCTTTCTCTTCAGCCGAGTAGCGGCGTCCCTTGTTCTTGTGTTGGGGCATGGCTCCATTCTCCATCCGTAACTCTGGAGCCTCCAACAAACCCAGGGCGCTTCAATCCGGAGGCCTGAGTCATGCGGGAAGCCACGGTGTTGTGGGGCAGGCTTACTCCTGTGGCTCGATGATCTCGGAGGCCGCGGGAGATTGGCGGTTTCGGATAAAGAGGGAACCAATGATTCCGAGAATGCCGAGGGAACCGGAAACAATGAAAGCCACGTTGGCTCCGTGAATGACTCCCTCAATTCCGTAAACGGCAGGATCCTTGACCGTGGCGGTCATAATCGTCACCATGACCGCGGCACCGATCGAGGAAGAGATCTGGCGGAGCGTGTTGTTGACGGCAGTACCGTGCGGAATCATGCGCTGCGGCAGCTCGTTCAGGGCCGCCGTTGTTACCGGCATGATCACCATTGCAACGCCAAGCATGCGGACCGCATTGACGATCGCCAGGTACTCGAGCGTCGTGTCGAGTGATAGTCGGGCGAGCATAAACGTGGATGCGGTGGCGAGGATAAAGCCGAAGAACGACAGCCATTTGCCGCCGAAGCGGTCGAACACCCTGCCCGTGATAGGGGAGACGACTCCCATGACAACGGCACCCGGCAGGAGAGCAATGCCGGACTCCATGGCCGTAAAGTCAGCCATGTTCTGCATGTAGAGAGGCAGGATCAGCATGCCACCGATCATGACCACAAAGATCGTCATACCAAGCAGGGTTCCGAGCGTGAACATAGGGTTCGAGAGAACCCGAATATCAAGCATGGGCTTTTCAAGGGTGAGCTGACGGCGAGTGAACCAGACAAGAGCGAGAAGGCCAACGACCAGGGGGCCGATCACATTTGCGCTCCCCCATCCCGCACTTCCCGCGGTACTGAAACCAAACAGTAGCCCGCCAAAACCAATTGTGGACAGGGTGAGTGACAGGAAATCGAGCTTCGGGTTCGTGTTCTCCGTGACGTTGCGGAGCAGGAAATAGGCGAAGACTGCGTCGATCAAAGCAATCGGCAGCATCATGATAAACAGGGTCTGCCAGGGCATGTTGTCAACGATCCAGCCCGACAGGCTGGGTCCGATTGCCGGAGCAAAGGAAATGACAAGGCCCAGGGTTCCCATGGCCGAACCGCGACGATGGAACGAAAACATGGCAAACACAATGGTCTGCATGAGAGGCATGATCATGCCGCCGCTCGCGGCCTGAACAACGCGACCAAGAAGGAGAACGCCGAAGGACGGTGCCGCTGCACATATTGCCGTGCCGACCGAGAAGATCAGCATCGCCGCCATAAACAGTTTCCTCGTGCTGAACTTCTCGATCAGAAATGCTGTTACGGGAATCATGACGCCATTGACGAGCATGAAGACCGTCGTCACCCACTGGGCGGCATTCTCTGTGATCCCGAACTCCTCCATGAACGTCGGCAGAGCCGTATTCAGCAGGGTCTGGTTCAGAATGATGATGAACGCACCCGAGAGGAGAACCGCAAGAACAATATTGCGCTTCACCGGTTGGGATTCGGGTTGGGACATGGGTACCTCAGTTCGGTGTGCCACCCATGCGAATGCATCGGGGCGGGAAAGAATGCAGAAAAGTCGGATATCGCAGGTCGTAAGACGACGTGGTGGGGCAGTGGGCGGGATGCCTACGGGAGGGGCCTTGGCCAGGGATGGCCGCGAAGCTCCTCAAGTGATTCGTTGAGTCTGCGCGTGAGTTCTGTGAACTGAGAAACCTCATCATCAGTCCAGTCGGCAGTCACGCGAGTAAGAGTGTCGCTGCGAGCATTCAACTCCCGGTCGAGAGCCGCAAGGCCCTCCTGGGTTGGAACATGACGGCGAGCCTGGGACCCGCTCTCTCCCGGAATCCGTTCGATCAACCCGCACGATATCGCCGCCGCAACCTGACGATGAACCGTCGATGTGTCGAGACCAAACCCGTCGGCGAAGTCACTGACCGACATCGGGCCCGAAGCCGCAAGGCGAGCAACAAGAAAGGCGGTGCTCGTATCCAACTCCCATTGCCGACCGTGCGGCGGAGAGTTTTGCGAGGCGGCGCGCGAAAGAAGCATCTGCTCGTAAACGAGCTCGCGACGAGAAACGGCCACGGGAAACTCAAATCCAACCGGACATGTGAACACAGGTATTGCATCATACAATTGCATGATGCAAAAGGCCCAGTGGGCATCACCTCAGAAAGCATCTGGAGAACGAGTAGCGGGGCGTGTTTTCGGTAGTGCTATTCGATCATGGGGAATGTCGCCAACCGGTGACAGAAACAAGGATTGAGCGGCCATATGCCCATGTTCATTGGTAGCCCGAGATCGCCCGATCCGGTGCGAGCGCTAGTGCCAATAACGGTGCTGGTTGGTGTCGAATAGGATGGAGCTGTGGAATCGACAACTGCTGAAGAACTCATGAGGTCCCGCTTCGACGCCTTCGCGCGAAGCGACGAAGAGTGGTTGCTTCGCACCTGGCATCCCACGACCCGCCCGGAGACGGTTGACCTGACGGACAATCCGCAGTGGCGGGGGTTGCAGATCGTCGACGTCGTTGACGGAGGCCCGGAAGATACTGACGGAATAGTCGAATTCCGAGCTACCTATAAGGAAGCCGGGGGAGGGATTGGCGTCCTTCAGGAGCGCTCGCGGTTTGTCCAAGAAAGAGGCCGTTGGTTCTACGTGGAAGCCATCAATTAGAAGCAGATGTATGAACTGCCGAGGTTTTCGCTTCCAAGAATGGCGAGGATCCGTTCGTTCGCCTTGGAGAGTCCGAATCCTCCCGTTTTGAGCCGGTCCTCGGTTGGCTAAATGGAACTTTTCTAGCGCGTAGAATGAGGAAGAGCACACTTTCACAACTCAATGAGGAGTCAATCCGTGGTTTCCCCCAGTCCCGGTTATTCGATTACGTTCCGTGTAGAAACTCCCGCATCATTCTCCGCCAGCTCGGACCTGACCGCGGCAATTGCTGAAACGGGAGCCCAGATTACGGCCCTCGATGTCACCGGTTCAGGTGTTGACCACATGGTCATTGACGTCTCTGCTAATGCTCGTGGTCAGCGCCACGTCGACAAGATCACCGCGAAGATTGATGCGCTTGAGGGTACCCGGGTCAAGCTGGTTTCCGACCGCACCTTCGTTATTCATTCGGGCGGAAAGATCGAAACCACATCGAAGGTTCAGCTCCGTAACCGTGAAGACCTCTCCCGCGCCTACACCCCGGGCGTAGCTCGAGTCTGCAATGCGATTGCCGAAAACAAGGAGAATGCTCGTCGCTTCACCATCAAGGCAAACACTGTTGCTGTTGTTACCGACGGCACCGCAGTTCTTGGTTTGGGCGATATTGGCCCCGAGGCCGCCATGCCGGTCATGGAGGGCAAGGCGATCCTGTTTAAGAAATTCGGCAACGTAAATGCGTGGCCGGTGGCTCTCGATACGAAGGACACCGAGGAAATCATCTCGATCTGCAAGGCGATTGCCCCCGCCTACGGCGGTATTAACCTCGAGGATATTTCGGCGCCGCGTTGCTTTGAGATCGAGAGGCGGCTCCGCGACGAGCTCGATATCCCCGTCTTCCACGACGATCAGCACGGCACTGCGATTGTCACGCTCGCAGCCCTCAACAATGCTCTCAAGGTCGTGAACAAGAATATTGAGGACGTGAAGGTCGTTGTCTCCGGCGTCGGTGCCGCGGGCTTCGCCATCATCAAGCTCCTCATGGCCTCCGGTGTTAAGCACATCCGTGCGGCCGGCCGCGCAGGAGTCATCGAGCGCGGTTTCTCCCATGCCGATGAGCACCGTAACTGGCTTGCCAGCAACACGAACGAAGAAGGCTTCTCCGGAACCCTCAAGGAGGCGGTTGTCGGCGCCGATGTCTTCATTGGAGTATCGGCACCCAACCTGCTTGATGGTGATGACATTGCTGCCATGAACGACGACGCGATCGTATTCGCCATGGCAAACCCAGATCCGGAAGTCGATCCGGAGGAAGCTTCTAAGCACGCGGCAATTGTCGCGACCGGCCGTTCGGACTTCCCGAACCAGATCAACAATGTTTTGGTCTTCCCGGGCTTCTTCCGCGGCCTGCTCGATGCTGGGGCCACCGGAGTTTCTGACGAGATGATGGTTGCTGCCGCCGATGCAATCTCGGCAACCATCACGGCCGAGGAACTCAATCCGAGCTTCCTCATCCCCTCGGTGTTTGACAAGCGAGTGTCCCCGGCCGTCGCCGAAGCCGTTGCCGAAGCGGCGCGGGCCAGCGGCCATGTGTCCACGATCGACAAGAACGTGGATGTTGTCCGTTAATACAAGCTGTAGTCGCCGGTTTTAAGCCGGTGTGAAGGAGCAAGCGCGCATTTAGACGTGGTGGGGTCGCGGGCGGGATCAAAATCTCCTCCGCGGCCCCGGTCGTTCTCTTCAGATGCCAGCGGGTATGCACTTCCGATCTTGTACTTACATCGTGAACTGGCCAGCGGCCGGTCTGGCTGGGGTGCCGGTGCCCTTTTTATCCAGTATTGGAGCCATTACGTTGCGGGTATGGGAGAGCTACCTTTTAACAATGAAATGAACGACCGGGTCCGATCGGCTCAGCCGCACTGTAAGCCAAAGTTCCTGCAGGACCGCCCCGAACTGGAGAAATGGTTCTGGGCAGGCGGGGCTATCCTCATTGGCGCACTTATTGCATGGTTGATCCTTGCCAGCATCAGGCTGATGTACGAGTCGCCTGATTGGCTAATTGGTGCAGAGGACTGAGAACTCGCGGATCACAAGGAAAACTGGCGAGAGTCCGCGGAGTCACGATTCTCGCATGAGACGGTCGCAACAATGCTGTGGTTCGCTTCCGGTCTGAGCTTTGTTGGGCTACTGATCCGCGCTGTCGCCCAGCCCAGCGAAACAGCGTCGAGGGTCTCCCAGTCGTTCCTCCTATGTGCGGCGTTCCTGGCCGTAGTCGTTATGGGCTACGGCAACTTC
>NZ_JBQCYC010000040.1:0-6875 GCF_052087705.1 Flaviflexus sp.
ATCTCCTGGGGAAGATCCTTGTGAGGAATCAGGGCAAACTCAATAGTCTCGTACGCGCCGTGCTCCCAGACCACGGTGATCGCCTCGGAGGAGTTACCGCCGTGTGTAGCGTCTCCGGCGAGGTTTGGAGTTTAAGGCCGGTTTTCCGAGCGGGGCACTGCTGTTGTTTCTCGCACGATTAGCTCGGTTGGGACGAGGATGCCTCGTCCCTGAGATTCTAGATTGATGGACTTTAGACGTTGAATAGCTCGCTCGGCGGCAAACCTGGCCAATCGTTTCGTATCCTGTGCGACCGTCGTAAGATTGACATAAAAACGTTGCGACACTTCGGAGTTGTCGAACCCTACGACGGAGAGGTCTCGAGGGATCGAGAGGCCCGCGCGGATGCAATAGTCGATGATGCCGAATGCACAACGGTCGTTAAAGCCGAGGATCGCAGTTGGGAGGTTGTCAGAGTCGATCAGTTCTTTAGCGAGGCGGGCGCCCCCTTCTTCAGCGCCATCTGCCGAGTAAACGATTGGTGTCATATCCCGGTCTTTGAGAGCCGAAACAAAAGCATGTTCACGGGTTGTGGCACCAGCATCGCCAGGGGAGTTTGCGAGCGCAATATTTTCGTGGCCAAGATCGACGAGGTGATCGATTACCTGGTAAATGCCGAAGGAGTCATCCGATGAAACCCAGTCGTAGGGAGCGTCGAGCTCTTGAGCTACTGAGATAACCGGGATGTCGCCAACAATCTCGTTGATCTCTTCTTTGGAGAGCCTCGTACCAAAAAGGATGATGGCGCCGCAGCGGTAAGAAACAAGTGAGGACAGTGCGGTTTTCTCGTCACGGACCGTGGATTTGGGGGAGAGAACCAGCCCGTAGTCCAAGCCATTAATTGCGCTGTAGATTTCGTCGAGAAGATGGTGGTGGAAAGGCTGAGATGTATGGAAGCTAATACCAATATCTAAAGATTTATGACTACGTAGCAGTCGGGCCCGTTCGTCAAGGACGTAGCCGATTTTCTTTGCGGCTTTCCGTACGCGTTCCCGAGTTTGTTCGGATGCTCCCGGAGCGTCCCGAAAGACAATGGATACCAGGGCTGGTGATACTCCGGCTTCCTCCGCGACGTCACGCATCGTGGGGCGCCGACCCCTGGTTTTACCTGTCATGGCAGCAAGCCTAGTGGAAATTGGAAATTTAAGACTCACTCTTGCGCGGATGAAAATCGATCGCTATTCTGACTATATCGTTCAAGTAGAACGTTCTAGTCCAGCTCAGCGTTGAGAGGAAAGAACATTGGTAAACATTACTGTTGTCGGTACCGGCAGGATCGGTACGCATCACATCGGCGCACTTGTCGACAGGGTTAAGGGTGCGACGGTGACGGCCCTGGTTGACACTGACATTGCGCGTGCCGAGGAGCTTGCTCGCACATACTCCATTGATTGCGTGGCGGCGAGCCTTGATGAGGCCTTCGAGAAGGCGGCTGTCGATGCTGTAGTTATTTCGAGCCCCGTCGTCACCCACCTTCCGCTTATCCGCACTGCCGCAGCGGCTGGCAAGGCGATCTTCACGGAGAAGCCGATTGGTAAAGATACTGCCGAGGCGCGGGAGGCCACAGAGGTTACCGCTCAGGCAGGTGTTGTTTTCCAGGTTGGTTTTAACCGCAGGTTCTCTGAGTCGTGGGCGATCGCCCACGAGAACGTAAGTAAAGGCCTTGTTGGTGAGGTACAGCGCTACCATTCGATCACGCGTGATCCCGGGCCCTACGGCGGCAATCCTGCCACAACCCCGATCGGGACGATCTTCAAGGAGACCCTGATTCATGACTTTGACACAATCAACTGGTTCATGGGAGACAGCAGGCCGGTCTCTGTCTTTGCGAGCGCGGATGCTCTGATCCGCCCCGATGCGAAGAATGATGGCTTCCTCGATTCCGCAGTTGTTGTTATCAAGTACGACAATGGTGCGATTGCAACAGCTGAAGCTTCGTTTAGTGCCGCATACGGCTATGACCTCCGGGGCGAAGTTTTTGGTTCGGCTGGAATGGTACAGATGGGGGAGCCGACGAACACGGTTGCTCGTACATTCACGGATGGTGGCATGGTTGTCCCCACTGAGGGAACCGATACCTCCCGGTATCACGAGTCCTATGTTGCCGAGTTCGATACATTCTGCCGTCGCGTCATGGGTGAAGACCTTCCGCACCCGTCCGGTGAGGATGGTGTCATGGCGCAAGCGATCGCCGAGGCCGCCCAGCTTTCTACTTCCGAGTCCCGTCTTGTCCGAATTGAGGAGATCCTGTGAACACCCCATTTACACTCGCTGTATGCGCCGAAATGCAGTTCACCGAACTGCCCATCATCGAGCGCATCAAGAAGATCGGGAGCTACGGGGTAGCGGTCGAACTTTGGAACTGGACCGACCTTGATCTCCAGGCTATTGCTGATACGGGAGTTCCGGTTGAGTCAATGACCGGGTACATCTCCGGTAATCTCACCGAGGATGATGGCATTGAAGCCTTCCTCAACTCCGCTACGGAATCCGCTAAAGCGTCAAAGATTCTTGGTAGCCCCAGGCTAAACTTCCATGGCACCGGCCTCGGTGAGGGAGGTATTCCGGTCGATCCGGTTGAAACGGTTGCGGGAAAGATGTGGGCGAAGGCCGCGCTTACCCTGGACCGACTTGCGGGGATCGCCGAGGAACATGACGTGATCTTTGAGATGGAGAACTTGAACCTGGCTGTGGACCACCCGGGTACCCCCTTCTCTCATCCGTCTGACATTCTGAGCCTGCTTGAGGCTGTTGGTTCCGAGCGAATTAAGGTCAATCTCGATCTTTACCACGCACAGATCGGCGATGGCAGCTTGATCGATACGTGCCAGCAGGCACTCCCTCATATTGGTGAAGTGCAGGTGGCGGACATTCCAGGGCGCTGTGAGCCCGGCACCGGTGAGGTCAACTACCGCAACATCGCACAGGCTCTCTTCGACATGGGCTACCGCGGGACAATTGGGCTTGAGGCGTGGGCGAAGTATGACTCCGACCGTGCGATCACAACGTTCATTGAGACCTTCTCGAATCTTGAAGGGGATACGAAATGAATGTGACAGTGCCTCAGACCTCCACCAAACCGGTCAAGAAGAAGAACATAGACTTTGTTGTCGCGATCGCCACGCTGGGGGCTCTCGCCTTCGGCTTCGACACCGGGGTTATCTCGGGTGCGCTTCCGTTCATGGAGCTACCCTTCTCTGAGGGTGGCCTTTCGTTGGATGCAACCCAGGTTGGAGTTGTTACCTCGTCACTCGTCTTAGGTGCTGCGTTCGGTGGCCTCCTCTCCGGACGCATGTCTGACTCCGTTGGACGCAAGAAGACTCTCCTTCTCATTGCTGCACTGTTCACGATCGGTGCCCTTTGGAACATCGTTTGCGCCAAACGTTGCCATCATGGTCACGTTCCGTGTCGTTCTCGGTCTTGCCGTGGGTGGTGCTTCTGCTATCGTCCCGGTGTTCATCGGTGAGCTGGCACCGACCGATCGTCGCGGTACTCTTGTGGCTCGCAACGAGCTCCTGATCGTTACCGGCCAGCTACTTGCCTATACGACGAACGCCATCATTGCGACGTACTTCCCCGACGACCACCACACGTGGCGGTACATGCTACTACTCTGCACTATCCCCGCAGTGGGGCTGTTCATCGGATCGTTCTTCCTCACTGAGTCCCCACGTTGGCTCATTGACCAGAACCGAGAAGGGGAAGCCAAGACCGTACTCTGGCAGCTTCGCTCGACCGAGAACGATGCCGAAATCGAGGCTGAACTTCAGGGGATCAAGGATCACTCGGAGAAAATGCGGCAGGCAACATCGGGGTCATTCAGTGACTACATGCGGGTCCCATGGGTGCGAAAGATTGCACTTATTGGCATTGCCCTCGCATTCCTGTCGCAGATGACGGGCGTTAACTCAGTGATGTACTACGCGCCATCGATCCTCATCGATACTGGCCTCGGTACGAATGCCGCGATTGTCGCCACCATTGGCAACGGCGTTGTCTCCGTACTTGCCGTCGCAATTGGCTCCCTCGTCCTGCTCCCAAAGATGAAGAGGCGCCGGATGCTCTTAACCGGGCAGATTGGCGTGACAATCTCCCTGTTCCTCATGGGGGCTAGCTTCACGTTCCTCCCGGAATCAACTACGCGAAGCTACTTGGTGCTTGTCTTCATGATGTCCTTCCTCTTTTTCATGCAGTGCTTCGTCGCGGTAATCTTCTGGCTCATGCTCGCCGAGATCTTCCCGCTACGAGTTAGAGGAAAGGTCATGGGTATGGCGGTGTTCGCCAACTGGTTTGCGAACTTCCTCGTTGCCCTCGTGTTCCCTCCGCTTCAGGAAGCACTCCACGGCAAGACGTTCTTCATCTTTGCCTTCATCAACTTCCTCACGATCTTCTTCTACTGGAAGTTCATTCCAGAGACGAAGGGGAAGTCGCTGGAAGAACTTGAAGAACACTTCCAAAAGACTCTGGCCTAATCTCCTCTTGGCCAGGAACCGTGGTGGCGCAGTACGACATGCTGCGCCACCACTTTTTTAGTGCCCAGCCACAGATGCTTAGCGAGCCCACCGGGGAAGATCCTCGTGAGGAATCAGGGCAAACTCAATATTCTCGTAAGCGCCGTGTTCCCATGCGACGGCGATCCCCTCGGCAAGGGCAACGGCAACGGAGTAGGCGGCTGGACCATCGTCGATGACCAGGGGCTCGCTCCAATTGAGTGCTTGGGTCCGAGATGTTGCGGATGAATTGGATGGGTCGGCGGCAGGAGAATCGTTGCCGGGATCGGTTGGGAGGATTCCTCGGCGGAGAACTAAGCCCCTGCGCTTCGACCAGTCAGGACCGGATGCTGTTCCCCTACCTCCGGTGGGGTCGACCATGGTGCCGCTGCCCGTCGCGAAACGCGGGTCAATGGTTGCGGCAATGAGCCCAAGGTCGGGGGAGTAGGCAAGTCCGCCGTTGCATCCCGGTTCCGCAAAATCCGGGACCGGTTCCGTGAATGTTTCTCCACCATCAAAGGAGTAAGCGAGCAACCGGTGCGGGGTGGAACGTGAGTGGAGGACGATAGTGCCGTCGTGGATCTCGACGACCTTTGTTTCGTCACATCCCTCGACCGCTCTTCCGATTCTCCATGTCCTCCCCCGATCATCGGAGATCGCCATGGCAACGTAACGGGCCTGGGTTCCCCTGCGCCTGATCACGAGGGGCTGAAGGATCCTGCCGGAGCGTAGTTGGATCCCATTGCCTGATGAAGCAAACAGCGAGCCAGCATCTTCCGGCCACAGTTGGTCTGTCACGTTCTCATGGGACCAGTTGATTCCGTCTGGTGTGCGAGCAAGCCACAGTCCCCACGGCCCCGGTTCGGTATCGTCCCAAAAAGACTTATCGTCGGAAGAAACATAGAAGCAGAGAAGTTCATCGTCGGTAGCAATCAGGCTTGCGTCACCAGTGCCGACAGAACCGGGCTTGGTCAGCCAAGACGGTTCCGACCAGGAGGTTCCAAGGTCCGTGCTGGTTCGGTGGGCGATACCGTGCTCTCCAGGTAAATCCAGCGGAGAGGACCGAACGTCGTAGGCCAGGACAAGGCCCCACGGCACTGCGGCCAGTGCCGGAATCCTCACGTGAACGTCGTAGTTTACCCCGGGATGTACTTCCCCTTGCCGCGCTACGGTTATCCTGCTGATCTGCTTGCTCGACATCTGTCTCCTTATCTCCGTTACTATTGTGCTCCTCTTTGGCGAGCTGATTTCACGTCGGTGACTTGCCCGAGAATCGGGACACTGAAGAGCGATGTGGATTCGGATAGCAGCCCGAAGAGGAGCGAGGCGCTCCGGAGCTATCCTTGGCATTAGTCCATCTGCCAGTACATTTCGGAAACGGAAGTGGCGCCCAACCGAGGTTGAGCGCCACCCCGCTCGAGAATGCGCTTGAGCGGGCTTAGTCCAGGTACTGCTTAGGCGGGGAGAATAGCTACCTACTGCAGGGATACCCGGATCGGGTCACCAAAGAACTCGTCGTTGCCAAGGTCAATAGCGGTGGGCACCGAGTCTGCTGGAATGTCGTAAATTAGGACGCCTTCGACAGTGTTGCCGGGGTTGACCTCTGTGAATACGAAGGTTTCGCCGTCGTAATACCAGGCGTCGCTCGACTCTGAATGCTGGCGATCTTGCTCGTCGATGAGCTTATGCTCGGATGCTCGGAAGTGTTCTGCCTCGTTACCGGTGTTCGTGACCGAGACGTGAACGAGAACGAACTGGCCTGCGGCCTCAGCGTTGAAGTGTTCATTTCCGATCAGACCAACCTCAGCATCGACGCTTGTGATGGTGACATCGAAGTTTCCGGTGCTTACCGTGTCACCGACACCGGGAGCAGACTCGGCTGGCTCCTCTGCTTCTTCCGGTTCATCAGCCTCCGGTTCTTCAGCTTCCTTACCATCGGCAGCGTCAACAACGGCTGCGTCACCGTCGCCACCATCATCATTGGTGTCTGCGTTGCGATCGCTGGAATTGCCGGTTGAGTTGTTTGAATCGGCCTTTGGTTCGTCGCCGACCCCACCGGATCCCATGCTGGCAATAATGCCGATAACAATAATGACGAGGATGGCGGTGAGGATCTTGTGGCGCGCGAACCAGCTCTTCTGCTTCTGCGCCGGTGCCGGGTATGACATGGTGTCTCCTTTTTCAGATCGATACTTCGAAGTTATGTTTTGGAAGCTCGTCCTGACATCGGCCGATCGGCCATACTTTCCTGACCGAACGGCCGAGGCAAAAGGTCATAGGGAGGCAATACCATGGCTTCATGAATAGTGGTGCGAAGGATCTGGGGCCCCGTAGCCGGTTGGGCTG
>NZ_JBQCYC010000041.1:0-5836 GCF_052087705.1 Flaviflexus sp.
GCCTGCTCCGACGATGATGGCATCGAGTTGGAGCGCCTCAAGGTTGGGGTGGGTGACGAACGCATAGTAGGTGAAGGTCTCGTACGAGTCCGAGTAGTACGGGAAAACAAAGAAAGCGACAGCAGCGACGGCTACTGCAACCTTGGTCAGGAGAGCAACAACAAGGATTGAGCTCTTGGACGATACCGGGGGCTGACCGTATGCGTACGGATACTGATTGCTCATAACTTCACCGTACGGAGCACAAGCACGCGACGCCAGACCAGAATCGGGTTCTGCTCCCCCACTACTCAGCGGAACTATTTCCTGCACGCGAAGATGCCCCGGCGTGAGCCGGGGCATCCTGCAACAACGTTGATCGGAAAGATCTGGTGATCTAGGCGGGGAAGGTCTTCACGAGCTTCTCCACGAACCGAGCGGTGTCTTCCCAGTCATCGACCGCCACCGTTTTACATCCGAGCGCGACGACCGGGTAGTCGTTACCACCCGGGTCGAGACGGTCACCGACGAACAGCATGTCGTCGAACGCCACTCCCGTGTATTCGGCGAGGCGGGTAATCCCGAAAGCCTTGTCGACGCCGGTCGCCGTGATATCGATCGAGGTGGATCCGCCGGAGCGGACCTCGAGTTCCGACAGGTCGGCGGCAACAGCATCACGCAGAGCCTCCTTCTTTGACCCGTCCGGGTCCCAGGCTCTCTTTGCTTCGACGGGAGCCTGCTGCCCAAGGGCAGAGAAGGTGATCTGCGAGCCGCGATCTTCGATGACGTCGCCCCACGTCTCCTCTTCCCAGAAGCCGAGGTCTTCGGCTCGCTCGCGAAGAGAGGCGATGGCGTTGTCGCGCTCATCCTCGGAGAGGTCGTGCGCGTAGATCGTTGTCCACACCCCATCCTGGAAACGCAGGTACCGCGTTCCGCAGGTTGGCATGAGGTGGAGATGCTCGAGGGCCTGGTGGCCCGCCTTCAGGTGGTTGAGAACCTGTCGCTCGAACTGTTCGACGTTACCTCCGGAAATGATGCAGACATCTGCACAGTCCAGAAGTTCAACTAGTGCCGAAGCCATCCGTTCAGGGATCGGGGACTTCGAGGGTGCAAGAGTGTCGTCTAGGTCAAAAGCGACGAGTCGATAATGGGAGCTCAATGAGTTTTATTCAGCTTTCTTGTCTTCTTTGTTGACGTGCTCAAGGAACACGCGGACGAGGCCCAGGAGCACCATGCCGATGGCAAGACGGTAGGCGAAGTGGATGATCGCGGTAATGATACCCATCGCGCCCGGGCCGTAGTCGGCAGTGATGATCGTCAGGAGATCAAAGAGAGCGTAGCCCGCGAAAATGCCAAAAGCAACGAGCGCGAGAAGCATGATGTTCTTTACGAGCGTCGGAGTGGCGCGGGTCGCGAAGCTCGTGGAGAACAGTGCACCGAAGCCACCGGACTGCTGTCCGAAACCACCCGGTTGCTGACCGTATGGCTGCTGCTGTCCGTAACCGGGCTGGGGTGCCGAGTACGCAGAGGGTGCGTATCCGTCCTGCGGCGGCTGGTTGTTGTTCTGCTGGAAATTGTTCTGTCCGTAGTTGGGGCCCTGCGGGCCTCCGGGTTGCTGCGACATGTTTACATCCTTTCACGTGTCGTGACCGAGCGTACCGGAAAAACCAGTGATCGTCGGCTCATCATCACATTGTTCCTCAAGTACACGGTTCACACCGTTATCCGCCACTGGGTAGTGGTCACCATATGAGATCTTGAATAGTTCCGTTCACCGTGCAACTTTTCACTGGAACTATGTGTTCACACTGGTTTTTAAACAGATAAGGACTTATGCCGTGATTCTTACTAGCCACGCTGGCTCTCTTCCCAGGACCGCACGCCTCATTGAAGCCAATCAGGATGACATGGGGGTGAACGACCCGGCCGGCTATGCCACGGTACTGGCCGAGGAGGTAGCCGTCGTCGTTGCTAAGCAGCGCGAGATCGGCATCGACATCGTGAACGATGGCGAGTACGGCAAGTACATGTCGAAGTCCTCCGACTTCGGTGCCTGGTGGTCCTACTCCTTCGCACGCACGCAGGGCCTGGAGATCGTTGAAGATAACCAGGACTGGCTCACCAAGAAGCACCACTCCACCCCCGATGACATTCAACTCGCTGGCTTTGCTGAACGCCGCGACATGAACCGGTTTCCGGGCGCCTACTTTGGCCCGGATGCGACGGTGGAGATGGGAGACTCCCGCGGCGTCTTCCCTACCGCCACCGGTCCCCTCGCTTTCATCGGCCAGGAAGCCGTGAACGCCGATGCCAAGAACCTGGTTCAGGCACTGGAACTGCAGGAACGCCCGGCCAACACCGGATTCATCACCGCCATCGCTCCCGGTTCCGCCGCCCGAGTTTCCAACGCCTACTACAGTTCCGAAGAGGACTTCATCAAGGCCTGGATCCCGGTGCTCCGCGAGGAATACAAGGCAATCCTTGATGCTGGGCTTCTCCTCCAGATTGACGATCCTTCTCTCGCTGAGTCCTACGACCAGATCACCCCGCAGATCGACCCGAAGGACTACGTCCGCTTTATCCGCACCCGCGTTGATGCCGTCAACGAGGCCCTCGAGGGCCTCGACCGGTCCCGTGTGCGTTACCACCTGTGCTGGGGCTCCTGGCACGGCCCGCACACCACCGATATCGAGTTCGAGAATATCGCCGACGCCATGCTGGACATTGATGTCGCCCAGTACACGTTCGAGGCGGGTAACGTCCGCCACGAGCACGAGTGGCGCGTCTGGGAGAACCGCGACCTGGGCGGCCGCAAGATCCTCCCCGGCGTTGTCTCCCACGCCACGAACGTTGTTGAGCATCCCCAGCTCGTAGCCGACCGTCTCGTCCGCTTCGCCCGCCTCGTCGGTGCCGAGAACGTCATCGGTTCGTCCGACTGTGGCTTCGGCGGCCGTATCCACCCCGAGATCGCCTGGGCCAAGCTCGACGCCCTCGTTCAGGGCGCACAGCTCGCCAACGAACAGCTCTAAACCAAGAACGAGCATCGACCGAACTACGGCTGTGAAACCTCAACAACACTAAGAACTACGTAGTTCTCAACCGATACCGGGCTGGTCACAAGATCAGCCCGGTATTCCATTCCCGTTTGCTGGGACCACATATCGGGATCGACCCGTGGCAATCTCCCGGCACGCCATGACAGATTGCGACCCCCACGTCGGCCTAGTCCGGATCCTGGCTCCCACGCAGGCTTGGTCCGGTTCCTAGCCCGCGGCGCTTGTCTTTATCGCTCGGCCGAGTAGCACCAGCTCTTATCGCACAGCTGAGTGGCGCCGAATCTTGGCCAGGCACCACAACAAAGGTTCAGCTCCACATGAAACTGATCTCCCAGAGATCCGTGCTGACAGAGATCCGTGCTGATCTCCCAAAACTGGCTTATCAGGAACTATCGGTTCCATCAGGATTTATCAGCAAAACAGGCACTGATCTTTCTTTATCTGTCCGTCGGGACGCTTGGGGAGCAGTTCATTCATTACACTGGCGGACACACGCTATTTCTATAAGGAGCATCATGCCAACACCTCATATCAACGCTGCCGATGGTGCGTTTGCACCGGCTGTTCTTATGCCGGGAGATCCCCGCAGGGCAGAGCGGATCGCTCATCTGCTGATGCCGGATGCTGAGAAGGTCTCTGACGTACGCGGAATTGGCGCTTTCACCGGTGAATACAACGGCAAGCCACTGTCTGTGATGGCATCCGGCATGGGACAGCCCTCGCTCTCCATCTACGCAACTGAGCTCTTCACGCACTACGGGGTTAAGAGGATCATTCGCGTTGGAACCTGCGGCGGCATGGCAACCTCAGCAAAGGTCGGTGACGTTGTTGTCGCCATGTCGGCACACACGGACTCGTCAATGTTCAACCTGGTCCCGGGCGTCAATCTCGCCCCCACAGCGTCCTGGAACCTTCTCTCTGCAGCTATCGCCGCAGCGGATGACTCCATGAACCTTCACGTTGGCCCGGTTGTTTCTCGTGACCGCTTCTACGGCAACGACCCTGACGGCGTTAAGACTCTCGCGGATCTGGGAACCCTGGGTGTTGAGATGGAGACTGCGGCCCTTTACATGCTGGCAGCCCAGCACAATGCTGAGGCTCTTACTGTTCTCACTGTCTCTGATCACCTGTTCGATACCTCGGGTGACATGACAGCGGAAGAACGCGAGCACAAGTTTGAGGGTGCTCTTAAGCTCGCGGTAGCTGCCGCGCACTGCTGATATCAGCCACCCGGCTCATCGATGCCGATAGTGTCTCCACCTGCTCATCGCTCAGGCGGGTGGAGATCAGGTCGGCCGTACGGTAACGTATAGCCTCACTGCGGTCGACCGTTGTTGCGCCTCGCTCGGTCACAGCAATGACAGCACTGGCTTCAGTCTCGCTGTCGGCGCTAAGTCCAGTTTCCGTGACAATAACAAATCCGCGCTCCCGTAGGGCGTCGATAAGAACTCTGGTGGCCTGCTCGAGCAGGCCCAGTTCGCGTGACAGGTCCTCAATATCCGTTACGCCACCGCGAATAAGAACAAGTGCCCGTCGCTCCGATGGAGTGACCTCAAGAGCTTCCTCAACAGCACGATCCAGGCGCTGATCAATACTGCGAGCCTCTTCGATTCGGTCGAGTAGCTCAACACTGAAAAGTAGGCGATCTGTTGGCTCATGTCCACGGAGAGCCTCCAGAACACCGCTCCCGGCTTGTTCAGACACGGAATCGGGCATCGAATCGTCTACATCTGTAGCTGGCCCACCTGGACCAGCTAATGATTCAGCAGTCGATGATTCAGCTGAAGCTGAAACCGGCTTACTCCGGACCGCGGCCGATTCAGTCGGTACTGCATTCGATTCACCCCTGCCACCAGGAGACCGATCATTCGGTCGCTCGTTATCACTGTCATCAAACGTTCTGTCCATGGGGTTGTTATGTGTGCCCTCCGCGGCACCAGCTACGTTCATAAGATTCGAGGTACCAACATTCGACGTACCTTCGACAGGAAGGTTGGTTCCCGTTGCCCCGCCGCCTTGCTTCTTTGCCGCGCCGTTGCTCATGGGTGTTGGGTCCGCTTTGTCCATCACTCCATCTCAACGCATCATCCTGACAGTTTGTTCCCGAAAGCTGTGGGAATAAGCTGGGAGTCAAGCCTTTAAAGGAGGGCGCCTTGAGCAATGCGAGTGATCTTTCTGCAGCGACAGAGGACTATCTCAAGTACATTTGGTCAGCCACAGAATGGTCTAATACCCCAGTCACAACAAGCCGATTGGCACGGGAGATGGGACTGTCTCCCTCAACCGTGTCCGAGTCGATTGCCAAGCTGACGAAGGATGGCCTGGTCGAGCATGAGAAGTATCGTTCCATCCGGCTGTCGCCCGATGGCAAGCGCCACGCGCTTGCCATGGTCAGAGCACACCGCCTTATCGAAACCTTCCTGCACGACGAGCTCGGCTACACCTGGGACGAGGTGCACAATGAAGCGGAGGACCTGGAACACGCAGTATCAATTCGATTTATCGACGCCATCGATGAGCTACTCGGCTACCCCGACTACGATCCACACGGCGATCCAATCCCATCAAAGGACGGGATCCTCCCCGAGGTCCCCGCTATTCTCGTAGCCGAGGCACCTACCGGGGAAGCCCGCGTACACCGCATTGCCGACTCAGATCCGGAAGCCCTACGCCTAGCTTCAGAACTGGGCCTTCGTCCGGGGGAGACAATCATCATCGCAGAAGGCACTCTCACCGTGGGAGGCAAAGAGACGCCCCTCGATCCGTTTGCCTCAATCCTGTGGGTTACTCACGACCACAGC
>NZ_JBQCYC010000042.1:0-4933 GCF_052087705.1 Flaviflexus sp.
GGGGCTACACTCGGTCGAGAACAATGACCGTATACATAGGGAGCAGAACCATGTCACTCAGCAATGCAATCCTTCGGGCCGTTCCCGGGGCATTTATCCTCAACTCGGGCCTGAACAAGATCGGAATGGATGACGAGACTGCCGAGAACCTGCAAAACATGGCAAAGGTTGGTGTTCCCGCAACGGGCAACATGACCCCCTCGCAGTTCGGTAAGTTCCTCAGCTACGGCGAGACTGCCGTTGGTGCCGCTCTGCTCCTGCCCTTCGTGCCCACCCGTATTGCCGGTGCCGCACTCACCGTGTTCTCGGCTGGCCTGGTTGCCAACTACTTTGCGCTTCCCGGTATGACCCAGGAAGACGGTATCCGCCCCTCTGAGCAGGGCACCGCTCTTGCCAAGGACAGCTGGCTCCTCGCCATCGGTGCTGCCCTCACCCTTCGCGGGAGCGGCAAGAAGAACAAGTAACTTCTGACTTCCAAGGATGACCAACCCAAGGGGTTGATCTTCTAGAAGTGGATTCAGTGAGGGGGCCGCGGGATAATCCGTGGTCCCCTCACTGAATCGTCAACACTTGCCTTCTCGAGTTAGGAGCCGTGTACGGTCCCGACGAAAAATCTGCCTACTCGGAGTAAAGGATGACCTTGAGGTTGTCGCCTGCCTTGGCGGCTTCGAACGCTTTATCTGCTTCATTCAATGGATAGAAGGCGGAGATCAGGGGAGAGAAAAGATCTGGATTGCTGGCAAGGAGATCGAGAGCTTCCTGGCAGTCCGCATTGTTATTTGCTGTTGAGCCGGTAACGATCAGTTCCCGGTAGTGAATAAGATTGGCATCCAGTGGGATGTCGCCTTTGCCGGACGGGAGGCCCGCAAAGAAATTAATGCGGGCGCCAACGGCGGCCGACCGGAGAACGTCCGTGAAGACCTGAGCCACGGGTGTGGCCACAACGACGACGTCAGCTCCAGCACCATCGGTCATGTCCTTGACCTGCTCGGCAAGATCGCCCTCGCGGGGATTGATGGTTGCGTCGGCACCAAGCTCCTCGGCAATCTGCCTGCGATGCGGTGATGTTTGGGAAACAATGACTTTCCCGACTCCGCGCTGCTTGGCAACAAGAAGGGAAATGAGACCCATCGGCCCCGCCCCACATATCAGCACGGTGTCGTTCTCCGTGATGTTCAGCGGTCGGAAGCCACGGATAACAGCTGCGATGGGTTCGGTCAGTGCGGCAGTACCGAGATCAAGGTGTTCGGGGATCACAAGAACGTTGCCGTTCTTGATGGCAGGTGCTGGGACCAGCATCAGTTCCGAGAACGCTCCGTCGAAGGTGAGGCCAAAGGCTTCGTAGTTTGCGCACAGGTTCTGTAATCCGCGCCGACATGGTCGGCAGTGGCCACATGAAATATTGGGTGCGATCGCAACGGCTGTTCCCGGAGCGTACCTGTCGTCTCCCGACTTGTTCTCAGTAACAACGCCGATTGCTTCGTGTCCCGGCACGCGAACAGTTCCTGGCGGGAAGAAACGATGCTCACCGCGAGCAATCTTTAGGTCAGTTCCGCAGATGCCATTGGCGGCAATCCTTACGACAAGCTCTCCATCGCCAGCAGTTGGTTCTGGTTTCTCGACGAAACGAAGCACTCCATCACTCTGGTATTCGTACGCCAGCATTCTTTGCTCCCTGAAATCTGGCCTCCCTCGGCTCGGGAGGAGTTCCCTCCAGCAACACTACATGCCCCACGTGAAAGGCCGCTTTCCCTTGAAAGCGCAATGGTTTGCTTTGTGAGCGAGAAGTTTGCTCACGCGAGTAAATCAAGACTTTTACGACCTATTGAGCCCTATGTACCGTCCATGGGAGCATTCGGGGCGCACTCTAAGTGAGCACGCCCCGAAGAACGCATGGCACATGCATGCGGTTAGTAATGGCCCGGTGGATCGCTTGCCGGGAAGGACTGGCGTCCCGCCTCGTCCGCGATCTCGTCATCGTGTTCGTGTTGCTGGTCTTCGCTCAGAACAGGGGGAGGAGGAGCTTCGGTGATATCCTCCGGGGAGAGGCCCGCAGCCTCTTTCGGTATGCGCTTGTCGTTCATGACTCCTCCTCGAGAAGTGCCTTGGACGCGTGGAGGTAGGCCCTAGTCGGGCGGAAGGGCGATGAAATATCGTCCCGAGAACCCAGCTGACCTGGGGAAACAATGGCCTGCGCCATATTCCTGACCCTACCTGAGTGGCCCGATGAACGGGAGAGGGAGTTCGGAGAGAGGGCGGCAGTTGGTGGAATTGGGCCGACTGCCCAGCAGTCTGGCTCTTGTTTTGAACTGCCTGTGAGTGTTTTATGGGGATATGTCGATGGAAGTCCTAGGCATAGGCAAGAGTCCAGTCCTCATGTTCGCAGTCCTCATCCGATTCCTTATCGAGACAGCGATGTTGGTCGTGCTCGCCATCGTCATGTGGAACGCGACCGAGGGGCCGTGGCGGTGGGTTGCCGTTATCGCCTCCATGGTTGTCCTCGCTACCGTGTGGGCAACATTCCTCTCACCCAAAGCCTCCAAGCCACTGTCCTGGATTCCCGCTTTCATTCTTGAGGCCCTGATCTTTGGAACAGTGGCTGCAGGACTCGCGGCCATGGGCTACGGAATCATCGCTCTTATCGGCCTCGCCATCTGGCTTATCGACCTCATTGTGCTTGGCATGTTCGGGTGGCCTGTGAATAGAAAAAGAAGGGTGGCACACTCAGCGAAGAATTAGGCGGAGAATATGAGCATATTGTCCGTGCTCATTGGTGACCCGAGCGCCAGTCGGTGGTGACCCATGTGGAACGGCGACTTGGAAGTAATCGAAACAGCGGGTTTAGTTTTCGGAATTCAGGAGTTCTTCGACCGTGTCAGCTAGCTCTTCAACGGGAAGTAGCCCGCTGAGTTCGAGGTCGGTCCCCTTTCGGAGCAGTGGCTCCACAGTTTTCGTGTAGTGGCGAATCTCGGCCTGCTGCTCCTCATTCTTTCCGTAAGGGTTGTCAGCTCTCTTCGCGATTCTCTCAAGCATCGTGTCGAGCGGTGCGGACAAGAGAATGACGTGGCTGAACCTGTCGTAGAACTTCCCCTGGTTCTCGACCGTGCCGGAAATGATTCGATCGCCAGGCCGGTCCAGCAAGTTGCTCATGCGTTCCTCGTCCCAGAGGGCGTTGTTGATGGCCCACCCATCCAGATCCGTGTCCACGGTTTCGTAGCCGCGACCGGCTAACTCGGCAAGGAGTGTGCTCTTGCCGGTGCCTGACATGCCGGTGATAAGAATGTTCGCCATGACCCCCACAGTAAAGGAGCAGGCAGTCACATGCTGTTAGCTGTTGGCATCCAAACCCGTGCCAAAAGATCGTTAAGAACTGGGCCACGTGATCCAAAAAGTAGGCCACGAGATCTCTAAGAAGTGGAGCAGGTCGGCGGTGATTGTGATCCTATGCTCGAGAAGTGACCGGGAATCGGACATGGGGGATACTGATCGAGGTACACCGTTTCTAATGAGCTGGAGCTGAGAGATGATTGGGCAACCGTGGCACACGATCGATGCGGTGGAACAGGATGTTCGCCTTGTCGTGTGCGATATGGACGGGACGCTACTCGATGAAGAGGGGAAGATTCCCGACAAGTTCTGGGATCTTCTGGATCACATGCATGACCGGGGAATCGTCTTCGCCCCTGCGAGCGGCAGGCAGTACGCCACGTTGAAGAAAATGTTCGGCCACGCCGACATGATTACCACCTACATTGCCGAGAACGGCACCCTTGTCGTTAACGAGGGGGAGGTAGTCTCGACCACCCCAATCGTTCGCGATGATTTCCTGCAGGCTCTCGACATCATCAGAGCCATTGACTACCGGGATGCTGGAGTTGTTGTTGGCGGGGTAAAGCATGCCTACGCAGAGCGAAAGGATGCTCCGTTCGTCGACAAGATCCACACCTATAACCGTGACCTCGTAATTGTCGATGACCTGGCAGAGGTTGATGACGAGTTCTTGAAGATGGCGGTGTTTGATTTCGATAAGGTCTCACCGCGCGTCGAGCAGGAGCTCAAGGCTCTTCCCTCGACGAGCCAGATTGTTATCTCGGGTGAATACTGGATCGATGTCATGTCGGCCGAGGGAAATAAGGGCAAGGCGGTGACCGACCTCCAGGAATACCTGGGTCTCACCGAGCGTCAAACCGTTGTCTTCGGTGACTACCTAAACGACCTTGAAATGCTCGACCGGGCACGACTGTCGTTCGCGATGGAGAACGCTCACCCGGACATCCGTCAGCGAGCCCGCTACCTGGCTCCGTCGAACTCTTCCCACGGTGTCCTCAGCGTCCTGTCGATGCTGCTCGACATGTAGGTGACTGAAGTCGCTAGGGCAATGGGAGAATGGCGTCCGCTCGTACGAATTACATCCTGCCCGGCTGGTTGAAAGCCGACCGGGAGACCAGTTTCCCCCGCTCTCCCGTGACATTGCTGTGCTAAAAGCCGGTGCGAACGCCCCTACGTTCCGCAGATGCGGAAAGCGCGAGAAACCATCCGACACGCCTGGTTGAAACACGCCGCGTGCGTATTAGTCGCGACTGCGCGAACTCCTGTGCCGGACCTGTCGACAAGGCACCCCAAACAATGGTGAATGACCGTATTTCGCAGATTCCTGAAATTGTTTGCTCTCACAGTCTCGGCGGATTGTTCCTAGGCTTGAGTTGCTACTTTGTGCTACCACAGGAGGAACTATGAAGCTCGGTGCACGTAACCAGCTCAAGGGCGCCGTTGTCGCGATCGACAAGGGGGCCGTTAATTCCATCGTCAAGATCGAGGTCGCTCCCGGAGTTGTCCTCACCTCGTCGATCACCAATGCTTCCGTTGCGGAGCTCGGCCTTGCCGAGGGTTCCGAGGCATACGCGGTCGTCAAGGCCTCGAACGTTCTCGTAGG